>NZ_JAAEJX010000001.1:0-108672 GCF_036858155.1 Candidatus Liberibacter brunswickensis
GGCATATTTGAAGAGCCCCCTTTCAATATTAATCCCCTTTGAATAAGAGATTATCGCTTGTTTACTAGGTTTCTGGTATACTGATAAAATAGTTCAGAAGAGGCGGGGTTAGATTAATAAAATTATTTTCCAGACTTCTCCCTATTGCATTTTTTACAAAGCATTTGACAGTTATCGATAGAAGTAGATCCACCTGCACACCAAGGCTTGATGTGATCTGCTTCCATATCGTCTTGATCAAATTCTTTTTTGCATTTATTACAAACTTGTCCTTGTTTTGCGTAAACTTGACTTTTTTGACTTTTTGTAAAAGAACGAATATTTAAATATTTTGTGTTTCGAGTTAAGACATATGGGTAAATTCCCTTCTTGTTTGTTACATCATCATCCAAAAAGAGTTTTTCGATTTCCTCCTCTATCTCTTTTGGGTTAAATGTTTGATCGTTAAAATCGTGATATAACTCCCCCCAATCAACACCTTTCATTTCTTTTCTATATTTAGTAAATGTACTTTTTACCCAGCCCATGACCTTCTCAAAATAATCCCACAAAGATGATGCGCTCTCTTCATGCTGATGTAATCCCATATAATCTTCAATGTTGCCTTTACTAGCCCAGCGTATTGCTCTCTCCAGATAATCTTGGCGAATAGATGAGCCAGTTAAATAACGTTTATAGTATTGAGCCGGACAGTTTATTTTACTAAAATAAAGTTTTGCATTCGTTACCCAACTTCCAGAATAAATCGCATTACGCAATTCTTGATTCGTAAGTTTTTCTCCTGCTATATTGATTGTCTTGAACCATGCTAGCCTTTCGGAATCTGTTCCCTCACACGTATAAACCATTAATTTATACTCTAAAATCTGTTTTTTTTTATCCTCTTGTTGATTTGTAAAATAAAGGGATCTACAAGAGAAATCGTCATTTACATATTGACAAATTGAAATGGTACGTTGTTGTCCGTCGATAAGCTCAAATGTGTTTTTTCCTTTGTTTTTTATCCAATACATCGTATTAAGAGGAAAACCATTTAAAACAGTATCTATAACTGCCTCACGTTGATCAAGGTTATAAATAAATTCACGTTGATATGGTGGTCTTATATTTAATGTTTTCCCGTAGCCAAGAACGCCTTCTTCCATGTTATCAGTATATTCATTGACTAGATCTGCGATAGTAACATTTTCTTTAAGCTTTACATCCATTTGATGACACCGTTTTCTTATTTTTGATTACAACACGAGCATATTTCATTTTCCCACCAATGTAAAAACGACTTGGTTTACCAGTAAGTTTCTTAAGTAGATTAATATCTAGATCAATTATTTCAAATTGCTTGGGATTGTATTTGTCGAAAAAGGTAATAGGTACACCCATATAGCCATCGTAATCTTTTGGTATATCTAAACATTTATCAACATTAATAGCCTTAAAATTATCATAAAATGGGTATCTATCTTTGTCGTATGTTTTATATAAAACTATACCTTCATACCGTTTAGAAATATCTAAATTCGTAAACCAGTAAATACTGCCTTTACTAAAGTATTTTTTCCCATCTTTTTCTTTTATACGGCTTTTAGTCTTTATGTCATAATCCATTGGAACTTCAAACCATTTAGTTCCTCCATTGGTTACCCCAGTCCACAATTTGTGCTCTTTAATGAATGGAAATACTTCTTTATATGTTAGGGCGTTTTGATCTCCCATAATCAGAAATTTCTTGTCGTATTTGAGTAACTGTGCAATATATTGGCGGAACAAAGAAAAAGGAGGATTTGTTACAACTATATCTGCTTTTTTAAGCAGATTAATACACTCTTGACTTCTAAAATCACCATCACTTTGTAATGGCTTTGTTTTTGGAGAACCATCTCCTTGGTAGTCTCAACATACCGCTTGCTCGTCTTCCCCTTGGTTAAAAAGGTCAACATTGCTATGCTTATAACAAGTGGTTATGAGCCTTTTTAAACCTAACTTTTCAAACTTAAGAGAGAAAACGCGATAGAAATTACTTACCAATGGATCGTCGCAATTACAATAAACAACTTTGTCTTTAAAATGATTATAATAATGCTTTAATTCTTGATTTATGTCGAATTCAGAAGTATAAAACTCATCTCTTTTTTGTTGTTTGGCGTTATTAAGTTGCTTAACCATCCTACAACTCTCATACATACAACAAAGAATGCATGCTCTATTACAATCTTTAATATACAAAATTCAACTTTAGAATTGTCTGCATAGCTCATTTCGCTTATTTAAGTCAATCATTTAATTACTAATTTAGTTAAAAAGGTTGTGTATATGAATATTCCACCAGTTTTAATATCTCTAATTAAACACTTTGAAGGTTTATGCTTAAAAGCCTATTGATGTCCTGCTGGTCTTTGGACTATTGGCAATTATCGTAATAGTACTTTCAGAAAATATGTTGATGAGTTAGATTGGCAAAACGCATCTATTGAATGTAAACGATGGGTGTATTCAGGAGGTAAGAAGTTAAAAGGATTGATTGTGAGAAGGGAAGTTGAAGCTGAATTGTTATTGCAGGGTTAGAGTGACTAAAAAGGTGCGGAGTTACTATAGGAAAAACAGCCTAGAATCAACACCCCCTTAAAGCGGGGGTAGGTATATTTAAGTATATGGTTTTACGATGTAATATTGTTATATAACTTTTATTCACTTTTGTCTTGGGCACTAAACAATCCTTTTCCGACTAAATACCAACAGCCAATAACTGTTGAAGAAAAAGATACCATAATAGACCCAAATTTAACATCGCTAACTTTCAAAAACCAATCCACGTTTATAATCTGAGTAATTAAAAATAGGATTATTACGATGATCCAGCATACAGCAAACTTAAAAGATCTATCATTATAGCTAAAACGCATAATGTTCTCATCTTCCAAACTATCTGCTTTTGCTTTTTTCTGTCGTAGCTCTACTACGTTGGCTTCTTGTCGAAACATGTTGCTAGATCTGCTAGATACTTCCCCTTTATTATTATTTTCATCCATAATCTTAATACCTATTTTCAGATGACAAAATATCTTCAACGGTTATAGTCTTATTGTTCAATGGATTGTCAGGGTCATAGCATTTCTTCCATGCTCTCTCAGGTTGATGTGTTATATCACTTAATTGATCAGCTGAATGGTATTGATATTTTTCCCAAATATACTCCATTTCATTAATTACGTAATCATCTTTTATGATTGGAAAAAGTTGAAATGCCAAATCTATAGGCACTTTAATATCAGCATTTCCAAAATACTTTAAATCTATGATAAAGACCCGCAAACACTGGTCCTTTCCCCCATGCTTGGGGGAGGTCATCAAAATAAGCACGTTTTTTGTCTAAAACAATATTGCAATGTGTGAAATACACTAGTTTTTGTAATTTTAAATGTTGGAGAGCCGATTAGCATTTATAACCTTTATTAACAAAGAAATTAGATACAGCAATGCAAGAAAATGGAGGTTTTCTCTCTTCTGAATATTTAGATTCAGGTTTCATTACCAATCTCCTTCTGAATTGTTGAGTAGTTCATGATGTTTTAATTAAGTGAGAAAATCAACTGCACACATATTATTATTATAAAATAAGTTAAAAAATCAAGAATACGATTTGTTTAGATCAAGATATAATTAATTAGTTTAAAAAAAAGATCGAAAATTATAGTCAAAAAGGTGCGGGCATCATAAAATAAAACAACGTAGAATCAATGTTCTTTACTATTGTAGATTCTAGGGTTAGGGCGTATCTAAATCATTGATTTTACGGCATAATTATGCTAATAGAAATATATTATAGCTGGATCTACTGGAATCGAGCCAGAGGACCATCTGTGACCTTAGTCAAGTGCGTTGCTAAGCTGCTCTACGCCTAAGATGATTGTTTTAATATTACTTATTCGATTTAAGATACATGATGCTATGTTAAAATCATATGTAAATTATTTATAATTATATCTTGTTAACTAGAAATATTTATTGTTCAAAATAGGAATTTTAAAAGTGTAAATATAGATATATATCACAAAAATATATTTTTGAGAATAGGGATCACAAATTTTAAAAGTAATTTTCCTTTATTTGATGTTTTAGTGATATGTATTTTCCTCTTCTATTTTTCGAAATATTTGATATGTTAAATTCAGGATTTAAGGTGTAGAATTGGACGTTTAAAAATGTGTGATATTTCTTCTAAACCTATAGATAGTGTATACCGTGAAACTGTTATATCGGTAAAGCATTATACGGATAGGTTGTTTTTTTTCTCTATAAGTCGTTCAAAGAGTTTCCGTTTTCTATCTGGTGAATTTGTGATGCTTGGTCTTATGATAAATGGCAAGCGGGTATCTAGGGCTTATTCTATTGCAAGTCCTTGCTGGGATGATAAGTTGGATTTTTTTTCTATAAAGGTGGAAAATGGGGCATTAACAAAGCATCTTCAAAATATTCAACCTGGAGATATTGTTTTGTTGCATAAAAAGTCGACTGGTACTTTGGTTTTAAATTCGTTAGTCCCTGGCAGAAGATTGTATTTATTGTCTACTGGAACGGGCATTGCTCCCTTTATGAGTATTATTCGTGATCCTGAAACATATGAAAAATTTGATGAAGTTATAGTTGCTCAAACATGTCGTAAGGTTTCTGAATTGCAATATGGGATAGATGTGGTGAATGAAATATTTCAAAATGATATTTTAAAGGAGTTCGTTGGTCAGAAACTTAAATATTATAAAACGGTTACTCAGGAAGATTATGTATACAAAGGTCGTATTACTAATCAAATATTATCAGGAGAATTCTATAATAATTTGGGTGTTCCTCAGTTAAATCCTGATACCGATCGAGTGATGATTTGTGGATCTCCGGGGATGATAGTTGATGTCAAAAAAATATTGTTAACAAAGCTATTCAGAGAAGGATCTAATAGCAGACCTGGTACTTTTGTAGTAGAGCGTGCATTTGCTTAGTAAGTATAATTATTATCACTTTAATAGTGATCAAGTATTTTTTGTTTTATTTCTCCAGGGAGTTTTGAATATCAAATAAGATAATATCACTGATATTATAGAAGATAATATTATTCCTATTTTTGCTTTTTCTTGTAATGCATCGATATTTGGGAAAGCTTGAGATGTTAAAAATAAGCTCATTGTGAATCCTATTCCGCATAGAATAGATCCTCCGTATAGTGAATGCCAGTTGGCATTTGTAGGGAGATTTCCCCATCCGATTTTGATTGTGGCAAAAGAAAATAAAAAAACTCCGATTTGTTTTCCAAGGAATAGTCCTAGCATTACTCCCCATATTATGGGATCTAATATATCGGTAGAGGATATATTAGATATGGTTAAGCCGGTGTTTGCGAATACAAATGTTGGCAATATAATGGGAATAACCCAATATTTTAGTCCTTCTCCAAGTAAGTAGAATAATAATTTACTTCTTTTCTGATATTCCTTTATATCGGGGATTAAGAGGGCAAAAATAACCCCAAATACTGTTGTGTGTATTCCTGATTTAAAAATTGAATACCATAGAAAAAATCCTAGAAATCCATATAAAATGAGGTTAGTAACTCTATAACGTTTTAATAAAGAAATAGATAAAATAAGAGCTATTGCGGCTTGTAACGCGTAAAAATCTAGATTTTGAGTATAAAAGAGTGCCATAATTATAATAGCAAAGAAATCATCTATTGTAGTTAAGGCTATGAAAAACACCTTGAGAGCAGGAGAAATATTTGATCCTATCCATGATAAAATTCCTAATGTAAATGCGATATCTGTTGCTGTAGGAATAGCCCATCCTTTTAGGGATGTTCCTGTACGGTAATTAATAATTATGTATATACAAGATGGAAATATTATCCCTCCTATAGCTCCCAATAAAGGGAGAGAACGTTTTTTCCAACTTGATAATTCTCCATGAAAAAGTTCGTTTTTTAGATCTAATCCAATCATGAAGAAGTAAAATATCATTAGGATATCATTAATCCAATGTTTTATAGTAAGGGATGAAACTTTGTATTCTAAAGCATTACAGTAATATGCAGAAGA
This sequence comes from Candidatus Liberibacter brunswickensis, assembly GCF_036858155.1. Taxonomy (NCBI): domain Bacteria; kingdom Pseudomonadati; phylum Pseudomonadota; class Alphaproteobacteria; order Hyphomicrobiales; family Rhizobiaceae; genus Liberibacter; species Candidatus Liberibacter brunswickensis. Next base: position 6,081 of record NZ_JAAEJX010000001.1, read on the forward strand.
AAATGATAGATTCGCAAATATCATGGTTATGATAGTTGTGACGACTAATAATATACCAGTAAAACTATCTTGGTATCTAATCTTTATTAATAGCCATTTAGCTAAAATATGAAAATAAATCATAAAATAATGCAAATCCGATAGTATTTTATATTTGTTCGTTTTAGTTAGATAATATTGTGGTAAATATATTGTAATGAAAGTTCAATATATTTTGTTTTTTTAAATTGCGCAATTATAATTATTGAGATATCATGTAACCGTTCTTATATATATCTAACTGTTTTGAGAAGTATGATTGTACTGTGATATTCATGAAGCTTATACATGGTTGTTCATCATGGTAATGTATTTTACTGTATCTGTGTTAGTAGAGTTTTAAAATTTTATAATAGAAGGTATTATTTGATATGGCTGTTCCTAAAAGAAAAACTAGTCCTTCAAAGCGTGGGATGCGTCGTTCTGCTGATTTCTTGGTTCCTCCTTCTTATGTAGAGGATAAAAAATCAGGAGAGCTCCGCCGTCCACACCATGTGGATATGAAAACTGGTTCGTACCGTGGACGTCAGGTTTTTGTGAAGAAGGTAGAGGAGTAGATTTTGTTTTATTCGTTGAATAAATTAAATGCTTTATAGTTGTTATGAATAGTTTTTATTCCTACCAATAAAGAAATATGGTTTTGTGTGTTATATAAAAAGATATTTTTAGCATAATTTATTTTTTAAAATAAATAAGGTAAAGTTCTTAAATAAATGCATTTACTGTAAAGGTTACATTTTTTAATACGTGGTTTTTTATTACCATACAGAATTAGTGGTATTTACATTGTGTTTTTTCTTTCGCGAAAAGTCTTATTATCAATGAGATAGTTTCATGAAATTGTAATAATACAAATTGATACGGACTTTTGATTAATTTTTGTTTTGACAATAAAAAAGTTTTTATCCTGGAACTTTTATTTACTATGGTGGTTGTAGCTATAGTTTTATAATATGATATAAAACAGTAAATATAAATGGTAATTTTATTACTAACCCTATAAAGTTTAAAGGATAAGTTGATGCTTTTTCAAGGGTTTAGATTTAATTTATTTATTGTTCTTCTTAAGCCTCGTGTTATGTCTTTGGCTATATATACTGCGTGTGTTGGAATAATTTTGGCTCCTGGACATATAAGTTTATTAAAAAGTATTTTTAGTGTTTTCTCTATAGCCATGGGAGCAGGTGCTTCTGGTGTCCTTAATATGTACTATGATGCGGACATTGATAAAATGATGGCGCGTACTTCCTCGCGTCCTATTCCAATGGGGAGAATTGCTCCTTGGGAAGCTTTTGTTTTTGGTGTTTTCTTAGCATTTTTCTCAATTATGATAATGGGATTAGTTATCAATTGGTTATCAGCTTTATTGCTTTTTTTATCTATTTTTTGCTACGTTTTTATATATACTATTTGGCTTAAACGTCTTACTCCACAAAATATTGTCATTGGAGGCATAGCAGGTGCTATGCCTCCAATAATTGGATGGTCTTCTGTAACAGGTGATATATCGATAGCGTCATTAGTTATGTTTTTAATAATTTTTCTTTGGACTCCACCTCATTTTTGGTCATTAGCATTGCTATGTAAAAGTGATTATCAAATTGCTTCTATTCCTATGTTGCCAAATGTTGCTACAGAAAGAACAACCAAAATTCATATTCTAGTATATACAATTTTTACTGCTATCTGCGGGTTGTTTCCAACAATACTTGGTTTTGCAAGTATTACATATGGTATCATAGTACTTTTTTTAGGATATAATTTTATTTTATTGGCATGGCGTACATTTTTATATAAAGGTGATAAAGGTATTATATTTACAAAAAAACTTTTTTTGGAATCTTTAACTTATCTTTTTGTTTTATTCTCAGTTTTGATGATTGATCATATTATAGATATGAAGACAATAGAGCTTGTATGTTTGTCTAGATTAAGATGATTTTTTGTAGTATGTTGTTGATTTAATTACAAGTTACAATTTTTTTCAATTTATAATTTAATTTATATATGTATCAACTTAATGTAATTATATTCATTGGCAAATTATCTTTATTGCGATCATTTAATTTTGATAGATATAATCCATTTGATTGATATTACTGATTTTTAGTTAGGGTATATTTTAATATGTTCTTAACTTGTGGAGATGAATATTATTTTGATATTTTTATTCAATTAGTGTAATTCATGAAATATATTTGAGTGCTAGAAGTATGGATTTTTTATTATATACAATTTTTTTTATAAGATACATTAAGTATATAGTTCATATTAATTATTTTTATGCCAAGTAATTATATCTCTAACAGAAATGATTTTTAAGTTGTGTTTTTTTGCGAATTCATCTACTTGCTTACCTTTTTTGATTGTTCCATCATCGTTTACTAATTCGCAAATAACCGATATTTGAGGTAATCCTGATATTTTACATAGATCTATAGATGCTTCTGTGTGACCAGGGCGGACTAGTACTCCTCCATCTTGAGATATTAGTGGAAAGATATGTCCTGGTCGGACAAAATTATCCGAAGTGCTTTTTGGATTAGCAAGGTTTTTAACAGTATACGTTCTATCATATGCAGATATTCCAGTAGTAATTCCATGTTTAGAATCAACGGAGACTGTGAAAGCAGTTTTGTGGATAGATTCATTTTCTAAGACCATTGGATGTAATCCAAGTCTGTGTGCATTTTGAGAAGACATGGGTGTGCAAACAATCCCACAAGTATGGCGAATAATAAATGCCATTTTTTCGGATGTACAATGCATCGCAGAAAGCACTAAATCAGCTTCATCCTCGCGATTATTTTCGTCCATAATGATAACTATTTCTCCTTTTTGAAAACTTTGAATTACATTTATAATATTTCGCTCACTTGAAGATTTTTCCTGCTTCATACTGTTATGTATCCTTCGATAGTTAGTAAGAATTTCTCTCATTATTATTATCTATGCTATCTTTATCAGTATAATATAAGTTAATAATTTTTGAACATTACATTCAACTGTATTGTGATTATTTTTTATATAGTTTTAATATTGAAATTAGTGCTAAAAGTTTCATTGTAAATCCTGTAAAAATAAATTTTTAAGGTTTTTTGATTGTTTAATGGCTTTTATATATGAAAATCTCTGATTCTGATCATATTTCATTTTTTTGATCAATAAGTCAATTATGGTTTGTGTTAGTGATATTTTTTTTGTTTTCTAGCAATTGCTAGTAAGTTACAGAGCGTTTTCCTTTAAAAAAATCTTGAATGATTTGTTTGCTGTGTTGTTCGGAGATTCCTGGATATATTTCCGGTCTATGATGGCATGTCACAAGCGTATAAAATTGGGATCCATGTTCTATACCTCCTCCTTTTGGATTAGAAGCTCCATAATAAAGTCTACGGATTCGTGCAAAAGAAATAGCGGCGGCACACATTGTACAGGGTTCTAATGTTACGTATAAATCAACTTCTGGTAAAGTCTCTTTTGACAATGCTTGGCATCCCATGCGGATAGCTAATATTTCTGCATGAGCAGTAACATCTTTAAGTTCACGGTTTCTATTTCCTGCGCTTCCAATGATTTTATTGTTTATTACAGCGACTGCACCTACGGGAATTTCGTTACGCAAAGCAGCTTTTTTTGCTTCTTCTAGAGCAAATGACATAAAAATATTTTTTTTATTCATGGTGATTTCAATTTATAATTTACATATTAAATGAATTATACTGTAAAGTATGCTAATATAGAATAGAAAAATAGATAGGAGGATCTATTCTTGAAAGATGATCAGATTGTACAAAAAGATTTTATACCTGAAAGAGTATCGAAAGTTGTCGCTCGAGCTGGTGTTGCTTCTCGACGTGAAGTAGAGCGGATGATTGTGCAAAAAAGAGTAAAACTAAATGGTGTTTTACTGGAAAGGGCTGCAGTAAATGTGATTCCTACTGATACTATAGAGATTGATGGTATTCCTCTAAGAAAAGCAGAAAGAACACGTTTATGGCTATATCATAAACCTGCAGGATTAGTGACTACTCATGCAGATCCAGATAGTCGTTCTACTGTATTTGATAATTTACCTAGTATTTCTCCTAGGGTTATTTCTGTTGGTCGTCTTGACATCAATACAGAAGGTCTTCTTCTTCTTACAAATGATGGTGGTCTTTCTCGTATTCTTGAATTACCTTCAACGCAGTGGTTGCGTGTTTATCGAGTTCGTGTGTATGGACCAATAGACCAAAATAAGATCGATTTATTAAAAAATGGTATAGTTATTCAAGGTGTTTTTTATAGAGATATGCAGCTAGAAATTGATTCTCAAAAGGGTTCTAATTCTTGGCTAACAGTAAGTTTGCGTGAAGGTAAAAATAGGGAAATCAAAAAGATTTTTGAGTTTTTTAATTGGAAAGTAAATCGTTTGATTCGTATTTCGTATGGTCCATTTCAATTAGGAGATTTATCGGAAGGAGATACAAGAGAAGTTTCTAAAAAAGTATTATGTGAACAATTAGGGCCTAACCTTTTAAAAGATGCAAGAGTTAATTTAGACGCTCCTGTTTATGCTCATGATGAACTTATTAATAATTACCCTAATATAAAAGATTCTTGTGATATTAAAATAATAGAAAAAAATAATGATTTTAAAAATGTGTTTATTAAGAAGAAGAAACTTTTTACTCCTATAAAAAGAAGAAATCTTTCTTCTAATGTATGGATGTCAAAAGGTGTTCATACTACTGCTAATGATTTTGATCAAAAAGCAGTTACTCATCGTCGATCTTCTCGTAATATTAGATCTCCTAAAAAAAGTCTTTTGCATAGGAGAAGTAAAAAGATATAAATGAAAGAAATTTATTTTAATCTTTTTTTTAAAAAAACATAAAAAAGTAAGTGAATCATTTTTAATAGTAATTTTTAGATAATAAAAGTTAGTGAAATGCGAATTGTCGGAGGTAAATTTCAAAGAAGATTATTGTATACTCCTAAAAACAGATCTATTCGTCCTAGCGATAGTAGGACTAAAAAATCTGTTTTTGATATTTTAAAACATGTTTATCCTTCTTTTTTGTATTCTTCGCGTATGCTAGATATATTTGCAGGAACAGGTTCCGTAGGTTTCGAAGCTTTGTCTCGAGGCTGTGATTACGTTTTATTTGTTGATAATAATCCTGAAAGTATAAGGTTAATTCGTAGGAATTCTGAGCTATTAGGTGTAGAAAATAGTTGTAGTATTTTTTTTCGGGATGTTTTGAATTTAGGAAAAATCGGACATATAAAACCTTTTAGGTTATTATATTTAGATCCTCCTTATGGCGAAGGATTAGCTCAACATGCTTTAGATATAATAGACAAGGAAAAATGGTTGGATCCTGATTCTTTAGTAATTATAGAGGAACATGTTGGAGTTGTTCTATCTTTTGGATCTTCATTCTATTTTCTTCAAAAACGTATATATGGTGATACAACAATACATTTTTACTCTTATAATCCTATGTGATTTTATTAAAATATTAAAGATGTTTGTCGATTAAGTTTTATTACTTAGTAATTTGGTAAAATTAATTTGTTATAATATCGTATTGGTATTGTATTTTGTGGATATATTTTTTATGGATCAATGGAAAAGTGATCTTGATATAGTCAGATCTGCTGTTCAGGGGGCTAGTGTTGTTGCTATGCAGCATTTTCTTCGTTCTCCTAATGTTTGGTGGAAGAATGGAGGGAATTCTCCAGTATGTGAAGCTGATATTGCTGTAAATAATTATCTTGAATCTTTTTTAATGCCTTTACGTCCTTCTTACGGATGGATGTCTGAAGAAACAGATGATGATCTAAAGCGTTTGAATTATGAAACACTTTTTGTAGTTGATCCTATTGATGGAACTAGGGCATTTATTGAAGATAGAAAAGAATGGTGTATTAGTGTTGCTGTTGTGCATCGTGGTCGTCCTGTAGTGGGAGTTATTCATGCAGCAGCTCTTGGCCAAGAGTTTTTTGTATCTATTGGGACTAAATCAACTTTTAATGGAAAGAAAATGTCTGTTTCTTCTACTAAGGCAGGTGATGTTTTAATGGTTATGGCAAATGACTGTTCATTAAAAGGATTAGAATCTCATGTATACTTTCAGAGAAAACCTTCTATTCCATCGTTGTGTTTGCGTTTAGCAATGGTTGCAAATGGAGATGTAGATGTAGTTATTGTTAATCGAAATTCAAATGATTGGGATCTTGCTGCTGTTGATTTGTTAATTGAATGTGCTGGAGGCATGATAGTTGATGCAAATGGAAAATTATTAACTTATAATAATTATCAAGTAAGTCACGATGTATTATTTGCTTCTACTAAATGGCATTTTACATCTTTTAAGAATCATCTATTAACTTTATAAGATATGATATTTAAACATATATGTTTTTGTAAAGTAAAAAAAATTTTAATTTTTATAAAGGAATTATGATGAATATCAATATTCAGAAAGAACAGGTTTTGTATTTGGTATTTGGAGGAGAATTAGAGGATATAAAACAGAAAAAAATTAGTGATCCTTATAATATAGATGTAGTTGGTATATTCCCAGATTATTATAGTGCTTATGATGCTTGGAAAGAAAAATCTCAACAAACGGTTGATAATGCATTAATGCGATATTTCGTAGTAGATATCACTAGTTTTCCTGTTTGTGAACTAGAAAAATAATAGATAAAATTTATTCGGAGATATTTCTGAAATTATTTTTCATTTTGCTATTATACAATAACTATTGATATGCAAAGGATTTATCTGATTGGCTGTTATTTTAAGTTATATATTTTTGTCAATATATCGCTGGGGTGGAATTCTATTTATGCCTTTTATCTCGGTTTTCTTCTATTTGTATAATTTATTCCGTAGAGGGAAACGAGGAAGAAATTTAGAAAAATTAGGTTATACAACTGTTTTACGTCCTATGGGGAATCTTGTTTGGTTTCATGCCGTTAGTGTTGGAGAGACCATAGCGTTGATTGGACTTATTCGTGTAATACGAAATCGTAATATTAATGTATTGTTAACAACTAGAACTATTACTTCTTCTAAAATAGCTCAAAAGTATTTAGGAAAAGAAGCTATTCATCAATATGCTCCATTTGATATACAATCTGCTATTTCTCGTTTTTTACAGCATTGGAAGCCAGATTGTATGATATTATCTGAATCAGAAATATGGCCATTAACGGTTTTTGAATTAACAAAGAGACGTATTCCTCAAATTCTTGTTAATGCACGTATGTCTTATCGTTCTTTTAAACGTTGGAATTATTTTTATTCTTTTGCTAAAAGTATTTTCAGTAAATTTTCTTTGGTAATTACACAATCTGAATGTGATTTCAGACGTTATCAAGAGTTAGGGGCGAAAAAACTGGTTGTATCAGGTAACCTTAAGATAGATGCGGAATCTCTGCCATATGACCAAGAATCTCTTTCTTTGTATAAAAAAGCAATCGCAAAACGGCATACTTGGGCAGCAATTTCAACTTTTGAGGGTGAAGAAGATGTAGCTGTATATGTTCATAATTTTATAAAATGTCGTAAAGATATTTTAACTATTATTGTTCCACGTCATCCTAAGCGTTGTGATGAGATAGAAAAAAGATTTATAGCTAAAGGATTAAAAGTAGCGCGTCGTTCTCATGGAGATACTTTGAATGCAGATACTGACATATTTTTAGGAGATACTATTGGTGAAATGTCTCTTTATTTGCGTATGACAGAAATTGCTTTCGTAGGTCGTTCTTTTTGTGCTAGTGGAGGGCAGAATCCTCTGGAAGCTATTATTCTTGGTTGTGCTGTTCTATGTGGTTCGAATGTAGAAAATTTTCGAGATATTTATCAAAAAATGGTTTTTGCTAATGCCGTTTGTATAGTAGAAACAATTGAATCATTAGCTCATAAGGTAGATATGTTACTTTCTGAAGCACAAGTACGATATGAAATGATTAACAATGCTATGAACGAAGTTAAAAAAATGCAAGGACCTCTTAAAATTACGTTACGTTCATTAGATTCCTATATTAATCCTCTTGTTTTTCAAAATCATTTATTGTTTAAAACATCTTTATTTATAAAATAACGTATATTTTTTGATAAATGAATTTTGTATTTTACAATTCTCGTAAGTTATTAAAATTTATGTGATTTACTCATGGTATTTAATGGACTGTGGTATATGATAAAAACTCCATTGTTTTGGTGGAAACCAAGAGGTTTTCGTTCGTTATTACTTTATCCTATATCTTTTATTTATTCTTTTATTTCATCTAGATTAATGAAAAATGGTCAGCGTTGGCGTGCTCCAATCCCTATTATTTGTATTGGTGGTTTTGTAATGGGAGGAACAGGTAAAACACCAACTGCATTAGCTATCGCGAAAACTATTATTGATAAAAACCTCAAACCAGGATTTTTATCACGTGGCTATGGTAGAAAATCTATAAAATCACTTATCGTTAATTTGGAAAAACATTGTGCTTATGATGTTGGAGATGAGCCTCTATTGCTTGCTCAATTGGCAGTCACTGTTGTTACAATTGATCGAAAAGTAGGGGTTCAAATGCTAGTTCAAGAAGGAGTGGATATTATCATTATGGATGATGGTTTCCATTCTGCCGATTTACAAGCAGATTTTTCCTTGATAGTAGTGAATTGCTATCGTGGATTAGGAAATGGATTAGTATTCCCAGCAGGCCCTTTAAGAGTTCCATTATCAAGACAGCTTTTGTATGTTGATGCTATTCTTTATGTTGGCGATAAAAAAGATTTAGTTTCTTGTATTAAGAATAAACCAGTTTATTTTGCTAAGTTAAAACCTCGATTGCAATTTGACTTGTCTGGGAAAAAAGTTCTTGCTTTTTCTGGTATTTCTGATACGGAAAAATTTTTTATTACTGTTAGAAAATTAGGTGCTTCCATTGATAAATGTTATTCTTTTGGAGATCATTCACATCTTAGTAACAAGAAGATAGAATATCTTATTGATCAATCTAAACGTTATAATTTAATTTTGGTAACAACTTCGAAAGATGCAATTCGTTTACATAATCGTATTGGCATAGCTAAAGAACTTTTAGCTAAAATTATAGTCATTGAAGTTGATATTATTTTTGAAGATCCAGATAATATTATAGATTTAGTTGAAAAAACCTTTGTCTCTTTTTATAAGAATAATAAAAAATAGTGTTTTTTAATAAATAATTACTCCCGAAATTTTTTCAGCTTCCAAAGATGCTTCTGCGTTAGCATAAGGTACTTGTCTATCAACACTCCAATAACAGAGTTTATCTAGAGGAATACGTTCTTTTGTGATAGCGCATGTGACATATGTTCCAGGACTTATAATTTCAAATATTCCATCTTTATATTTTACTAGGGCTTCATTTCCATTATGATAAATTTTATTGTTCATTTTGCCAAAGTTCTTTTTTATAATAATATGTTGTACATGTTGTTTTTTAACGTCCAAATAATTTTTCTATGTCAGATAATTTTAATTTAATGAAAGTAGGACGTCCGTGATTACACTGACTGCTATTTGCACTTTTTTCCATTTCTCTCAATAGTTGATTCATTTCAGTCAATTGCATTTTTCTACCTGATCTAATAGAACCATAACAAGCCATAGTTGCAAGTATTTTTTCTATTTTATCTATTAGATTATATGTAGTATTGCTGTCTATAATTTCGTCGACAATATCTCGAAGGATTTTTGATATATTGTCTCTGGATAGAATTGAAGGAATTTCACGGACAATAATGGAATTAGATCCAAATTGTTCTACTGTAATTCCTAATCGGCGTAGATTTTCATGATGTTCTATGATTAGAGCACATTCTTCTTCAAGAAGATCTATGATTTCTGGAATTAATAATGTTTGTGAAGTAATTTTATTATTATTAAAATCTTTGCGTATTTTTTCAAAAACCAGCCTTTCGTGTGCAGCATGTTGATCTACAATAACTAACCCATCATATGTTTGAGCAATAATATAGTTTTGATGAATTTGTGCACATGCTACTCCGAGTTGATAGTCCGATTTCTCGGTATTTTCAATATAGTCATCATTATCTTCAAAATATGTACTATTATCTTTAGGTAATAAATTTTCTATAGATAGATGTTTTTTTTGAAGAGGAAGTTTCTCTTGATCGTTTCTAGATAATATATTCCCACTTTTATAAAGATTAATTTTTTCTAAATTATTTTGATGGAATGAATCAATCATCTTTTTGGAGAGAATAGAAGAAGTCGATATTCTTTTTTTATTAATTGCTTTTTGAATGCTTTTAATAATAAAATCACGTACTACAGTAGGATTTCGAAAACGTATGTCATGTTTTGCGGGGTGTACGTTGACGTCTATTTGTCTTGGATTAATTTTTAATAAAAGAACGACTACTGGATATCTTCCTAATGGTATAGTTTCAGAGTAAGCCGCTCGAATCGTTGAAAGTATAAATTTATCTTGAACTATTCTACCATTGACGAAAATATATAATTGACTTGTATTTCCTCTATTGAAAGTAGGAATTCCTATATATCCTTGTAGAGTAATTTCATGTGATATTTCGTCAATTTCAACTGCATTATTGATAAAGTCTTCTCCAATAACTTGAGAAATACGCTTGGAAAGATCACCATTGGTGGATTGAAAATTAATTTTATAACGATTATTCTTGATCGTTGAGAATGTGAAGCTTATTTTCGGATAAGCAATAGCCATGCGTTTGATTACATTAATTATTAAATTAGTTTCTATTTGTTCTCTTTTTAAAAAATTTAATCTTGCTGGTATTGTAAAAAAAAGGTCTCTTACTTCTACAATAGTACCTGGATTCATAGCTACTGGACGAACGGAAGATATTGTTTCTCCAGAAACGGTAATTTGTGCACCAATGTCATTTTCAGATGTACGACTCATTAAAGTAAGATGAGATACAGCTCCTATTGAAGGTAATGCTTCACCTCTAAAACCAAATGTTTGAATATTGGAAAAATCATCTAATATCTTTGAAGTACAATGACGTCTTACTGCCATTGGAATTTCTTCTGCCGTTATTCCAAAACCATTATCAGTAATTTGAAAAAATGATTTTCCTCCTCCTGCAATGACTATTTCAATTTGACTGGATTCCGCATCAAGAGAATTTTCTATTAACTCTTTAACAGCAACAGCGGGTCTTTCAATAATTTCACCAGCAGATATTTGGTTGATGATTCTTTCAGAAAGTCTTCTAATCTTCATGGAATGTAGTGTTTTAGATGCAACATATTTTGATTATACAATTTTTTTGGTATTTGCAAAGTAAATAAGTAAGATGTTTTTTTTATTATTTTCTATTGTAATAGTATTGTTATTTATTGGCAAATATATTTGCAAGACGGCAAAAATCTTCTATTGAAATATTTTCTGCTCGGAGATTGGATTCTATCCCTGCTTGTTTCAATAAATCTTCTCCTCCTAATTTTTTTAGACTTTGCCTTAGCATTTTACGTCTTTTCCCAAAAGATTCTTGCGTAATTTTTTTGAGAGATTCTAGACAACAATGAATAGGATTTAATCGGGGAGTAAAGTGAACAACTGTCGAAATTACTTTAGGGGAAGGGAAAAAAACATGAGGTGGAATATCAAATACCATTTTAGTTTTTGTTCTCCAATTGGTAAGAACGCTTAGTCTTCCATAATGAGTAGTGTTTTGAGAAGCTGTTATACGTTTTCCTACTTCTTTTTGAAAAAGAAGAGTCAGTGATTCCCAAAAAGAAGGCCAGGTATCAGTTGTAATCCAGTTAAATAATAATCTTGTTCCAATATTATACGGAAGATTTGCAATTATGCGAGTAGGATAGGATATGTTAAAAAAATATTTGAACTCTATTTGTAGTGCATCTTCTTTTATGATTTCCAAACGATTAGGATATTGTAAAGATATGTTGTCTAAAATTGGAAAAAACTGTGGATCTTTTTCTATAACTATAACCTTTTTTGCTCCTAATGTTAAGAGAATTTGGGTTAAATTGCCAGGTCCTGCTCCAATTTCTATGACAATAATTCCATGTAATGAACCAGATGTTGTTGCAATTTTTTTCAGAATATTCCGGTCAAAAAGAAAATTTTGTCCCATTTTTTTGTTAGGAACAATGTTATGATGGAAAAGAATATTTTTTAATGAAGAATATTTATCTTGTATGGTCATTGCATAAATTCTTTTGATATTTTAATTGTGCAGCTGTTTTTAGAGCGAAAACAAGACTTTCCTCTGTAGCAAGAGAACTCCCTGCAATATCAAAGGCAGTACCATGATCTGGTGAGGTACGTATGAATGGTAATCCTAGTGTTATGTTGACTGTTTGATTAAAGTTAAGAGTTTTTATTGGAATAAGTGCTTGATCGTGATACATGCAAACAGCTACATCATAAAATTTGCGTGCACTATCATGGAACATGCTATCGGCGGGAAGAGGTCCTATAATATTTTTATTCTCATTTCTTAAATGTGCAATGGCTGGAGCAATTATATTATCCTCTTCTATTCCAATAGTTGCATTTTCTCCTGCATGTGGGTTTAGGCCTGATATAGCAATACGAGGATGGTTTATCCCAAAATATTGTTGCATAGCATTATATACGGTATTAGATGTTTCTATGATTTTTTTTGTTGAAAGGGTATTACAAATTTCTGCAATTGGTATATGAATTGTAACTGGTACGGTACGTAATTGTGGCCCAGATAACATCATTACTGGTTTAAAAATATTTCCTGTATTCCTCTTTGCTAATTCAGCTAAAAATTCTGTATGTCCAAGGAATCTAAAGTTTTCCTGATATAGCAAGTACTTTGAAATTGGGTTAGTAACTATTGCCATAGCTTGGCCTGACATAGTAAGACTTACTGCTGTTTCAATGTTGGCAATTGTATTAGGTGCATTTTTAGGATTTGGTATTCCTGAGATAACTTTTGATCTACATGAAGATCTTATAATTGGTAATGCTTTTTTAAATACTGAAAATGCATTTTTACAATCTGCTTCATAAATAGGGATATCAAGGTTAAGCTGTTTAGCACGTGTTTTTAAAACATCTGGATCTCCAATATAAATGAAAGGATGAATTGATGTTATCTGACGATTATTCCATGCTTTAAGCGATATATCAGGGCCAACCCCTGCTGGGTCTCCTTGAGTAAGGATTAATGGTAAAGAAAAAAAAGATTCATCCATGAATAATATTTTGCCTATTGGTAGTAATGTATATTCGCGGTTGAAAGTAATTTTTGCATATATTCTTCTACGTTTTCTTCAATTTTTTTAGGGAGGATATTATTTTTAAAATATTCTTGCAAAGCAATTTCTCCATTCAAATCTCTTTTATTGCAAATAGCTATATACTCTACACCTCTTTCTGTAACAAAGGGATCTGTTGTATTATTCTCTTCTTTTCTTAAAATACTTTGTAATTGAGGATTTAAATCAGATTCTAAAACATATTGTGCTTTGCTAACAGATACATCTTGTATTTTAGAGGCAAAATATTCAATTTTATTACAATCTTTTGGAAATCTAAATCGGGATTCTTTTGCCTCATTGATTCTTTTTTGGACGAATTTTTCATTTTGTAGTTGATTGTCAGGTATTGAAAATAATATTAATTTTATTAAATATTCTTTAATAGTGAGATTGTTTTTTGCTTTTTGTATATTAGAGAGAATTTCTTCTTCAGGATTTTTATATTTTAACATGAATTCTTTCTTTATGAAGTCGTTCCATATTAATTGTACTGCGAGATATTGCTTAAAGTGATTTTCACCAATGCCTTTTTCCTCTAGAAAATTGATAAAATCTTTTTCTGAAAGTCTATTATTTATAGCATGTTGTGCAAAAAAATAATTCATAGCTGATGAATTCAATGTTATCCCATGTTTCCCTAGTTCTTGTTTCTTTAAAGTTTCTATTATAAGATCTTGTGCTGCTATTTTTTCAATTTCTCCATTGATGTTTTCAAGTTTTAAAAGAGCTATCCTTTTTGAGATATCAAAATCAGTAATTGCTTCTCCATTAACTGTAACGTATATTTGACCAGACATTGCCCAAGATTTATATGGAACAACACAAGTAATACATGCGATAAATATGATGAAGTATGATATGGACAACTTAATAAAACTGTTGAATGAACTATAGAAATTTAAGATCATTTAAGTACCTTGTATTTAATTTATAATATTGTAATTTTAACTAATATTTTAGAGTATACATATCCTTAGTATTCGTCAAATAAAGAAGATGTGCTGATTTCTCCAATAGTTCTTAGTGATAACGATGCAGTAATTTTGTAAGCGTCTATTTTTGAGGATGATTTGTTATTATAATAAATTTTGAAAGTGGCGCAGTCATTTTGATATGATAACCCAAGCGAATGATATGGTACCGTATCGCGATCATTGATATCCCATTTTAACGATGCATTTGCAGAAAAAGAATCGTTGATTTTAAATCTTATGTCAGATTGAATTATGTCACGGGTATAATTATAACTATATAAAGGATGTTTAGGGATATGTGTATAACTGATATTTGATGAGAATGAACTCATAGTATATTGCACATTCGTATCCGTACGTCGTATGGACCAATCTTTTGTATTAATCAAATTTTGAGTAGAAAACATTATATTAGAAGGAAGAGATATCTTTATTGCTCCAACATAATCAGAAAATTTATCTTCAAGTCCTGAATTTTGTTCTATCCCAATGGAATCAGGGATAGACAAAGAATTTGTCCCAAGAATATGAATCGATTGTCCTATTACTCCATGAACTGTAAATAGATTATTAAAATTACCTGTATAGCGAATTCCTAAATTAGCACGAGTTCCACCTTCTGTTCGATCAAATCCTGAGAATCTATTTTGTGAAAATAGATTTGCCGAACTAAGTACAAGGCTTTGAGAATCTTCATTAGGTATTTCTTTGATATATTCTTCATCTGTGGCTGCGTACATTTGTGCTATACCCTCTAAAACGTGTCGAGATCTTTTGGAAATAGCTACAATTGGATATCTTATATCCAATCCTGCAGTTAGCATTTTTCGTGCAATAATATTTTGATCGTTTCTTTTTATATGGTTGAAATTATCTTTTTCGAAAGAAAGGTAGTGTAAATCACCTTTTATATTTGCAAGAGGTGTAAAAAGTATTCCAGAAGGCCCTATAAAATTTCTTCTCCAATCTGCTTTTATACTTAATCTTCTATTTGAACCGTAAGGAATCCATAGTTGTTGATTGTATTGTATTGTATTTGGAATATTTTCTTCTTTTATGCGAGATATTGCAGTGATATTTCCAGTGATAGATATCTTGTTATCCTTAGAATTTTTAGAATTAACATAGTAATAGTCTATTAGAGGATAAATATTAGCTTGTGGAAATTTCTTTTCTTGTAAGTGCAATGGTTCCTGGATATAATAGTGCAGTGCTCTTACATCAAGTTTATGTTTTTCTCCAGACCCTTCTAGATATACTTCGTTGGTTTTTATTCTTTCTGAAAGAGGATCTTCGTTATATATAGAAGAAATCAGGTGAGGTGTTTGTGCTGTTAGATTCCATCCAAAATGCCATATAGGATTTATTTGGAATACTGCAGTGGACGAAATCATTGCTTGGTGACGTGGTTCTGGAAAATCTTTATTAATGTTAAATGCATTGTACATATAAGCAGCATGTAAAGTATGTTTGCCGTTATAAAAGTATTTGCGCAGTTCAATTTCACTAAGAATGCCTTTTTTAGGATAAGGAGAGATGGTAAAAGTTGCATCTGAGCTATCAGATATAACTATATAGTAGGGTATTCCGAATCCAAATTTTTGATTTGCTCCAGAAGAAAATACAGGTGTAAGAAATCCCGTTTTGCGTTTTACAGTTTCATCTGGAATTTCAATGAATGGAAGATATATTACGGAATTTTCGAAAATTTCTAAATATATTTTTTCTAATCTTATAGTGTGTGTTTGCCTGTTGAGGATAATTCTTTTAGATTTTACCATCCAAAAAAGAGGGGATTTTTTCTGATTGGCACAACTAGAACAGGCTGTATATGTCCCTTGATCAAAAATAGTATTTTGTCCGTTTATGACTTTAGCACTGGAGGCAGTCAAATAGGTTTTATTAGGCATATCAATAGTGAGATTTTTAATGATGCCGTTTTCAAAATTATCTGTTACATCAAGATATTCTGCATATATTTTATGTTGATTAGGTGCAACAAGCTTAATATTACCGCTAGCAATAATTCTATGATTTTTATGATCAAGTGTTATTTTTCGGGCAGACATATGATACCCGTTGTATTTTATTTTCACGTCTCCAATAGCCGTTGTAGTCTTGCTTTCAGAATTAAGAACAATCTCGTCTGAAGATATATCTAGTTCTGAATTGTTAGTATTATTTTTTTTTTCTTTTTTTTGATGTGGAATAGTCTCAATGATTTTTTTATCCGTTAAAACTTCTCCTTCGACATTTGTTAAAATTATGCTAAACGTTAGGAAAGTAGTGATGCCAATAAAACATCTGTAATTATATCGCAATTTTAACCATCCTCTTTTTGAAGAAGAACTAATATGCTAAGGGATATCGTAGAAATAATTGGAACTAATGCAGCCGCACAAGGAATGATAGTGCCATTTTTCCCAAGCGATTTCATAAGTGTTATAATACTGTAAAGCATAACACCAGAAAATATTCCATATGCTATTATACTCCGAAGTTGATTAGATCGATTAAATTCCAAAGTTACAGAAGCTGCTATCAATGTCATTGAGACAAGCATGAATGGTATAGTTATGAGAAAATAGAATTCAGTTTCCGCACGATAATTATTGAATATATTATTCTCATTTGAAAAACTTATTTTTTTTATAATTTTATAAATAGACATAGGTAAAAATTGTTCTGATGTTTTTTGAAAACTATCCATTTTTATAGGAATATCTAGTATCATTTTTCTTTTAGAAATGGGGACGGTATCATATTTATATTCAGTAACTTGTTTGAGATGAATTTTATTGTTATTTATGACAGCTAAATTAGCATCTATAC
This sequence comes from Candidatus Liberibacter brunswickensis, assembly GCF_036858155.1. Classification (NCBI taxonomy): domain Bacteria; kingdom Pseudomonadati; phylum Pseudomonadota; class Alphaproteobacteria; order Hyphomicrobiales; family Rhizobiaceae; genus Liberibacter; species Candidatus Liberibacter brunswickensis. The sequence goes on from NZ_JAAEJX010000001.1 coordinate 23,236, forward strand.
GATGGATTATTTTGCTTTTTCTATCAATAGTAATAAAAAAAAAATTTTTTAGTATATTCTTCTCTGGTTTTATTTCTTTTGCTCCGATAAAAATTTCTTTGTCTGCATTTTTTATGTTTATCCAAGGTATTATATCTGATTTTTTTTCATTATTACCTCTCCATTCTTCTACGATATTATTCCCTATTTTTTCTCCTGAAATAGAAATAGGGCTTATAACTAATATCGTAAAAATTCCTATCAAAAATGATCCAGTGATAAAAGGAGTTAACAATTGCCATATTGAAATTCCTACTGCACGTGCGACGACCAATTCATTTGTCTTGTTTAATCTAAAAAACACAACTATGCTAACAATTAATGTAATAAATGGAATGATTTGTTGTATTATTAATGGTATGCGCGTTATGACTAATATTGCTCCTAAATACGAATTATAATGGGGCAGTGAACCCATTCGATTGTGTATTTCGTTGAAGTCAATAACGAAAATCAGCGTGCTAATACCTAATAAAAAATATAAAGTATTTTTCAAGTAGTACTTGAAGAAATACTTCCATAAAATGCCTAGCATTAAATCTCCGTTATAAAAACAATATATTCCATCAATAGTATTATATTTTTGTATATTTTTTTTTAATCATAAAAAGGAATATGATGCATGTGCAAAAAATGAAAAAATATAGTAAAGGAATGAACCCATATTTTTTTTCAATGCCATTTATAATGTAAGAAAAAACCACGAAGAATCCAAAAGAAAAAGACATTGCTATAAATATAGGGTGTATTTTAAATTTTTGACGCATAGATCCTCTTTTATCAGCTGAAAATATTGAAATTAATCCAAATATTATTGGAAGAAACCATTGAGTTAATCTTTTGTGAAGTTCTGAACGATATGTCCCTAGTAATTGTTCTTTATAGCTATGATTTTTATTGTCTGGATTCAAAAGAAAGAATAGATTCTGATCTTGTGCGTTTAATTCAATGTGTTTTGAGGTATTTGGATTTTGTATTTCCAGATTATAAGATTTAAATTTTATGATTGATATTTCTTTTGAAATGGATGATTTTTTATGTATTTCGCCGTCTTGTAGTATTATAGATTTTTTCTCTAAATCTATTAATCCATTCTGTGCATAGTATATGATTTGTTGCTTGGTATTACGCAAATCCGCCACGAAAATACCTTCTAATGTATTATTAGGATTGTATTTTGAAATTTTTATATATAAATTATCATCAATCTGGAAGAATTCGTTTTCTTCTAAAGATGTAAATATTAGAGTTAATTTTGCTCTTTCGCTAAGTTCTTTAATCCTAATACGGCATTTTGGTTCTAAGGAATTTTCTGATATAAATAGAAAAACACTCAATAGGGTAGCTAGTATTAAAACTGGCTTTATTAGTTTGATACGTGATGTTCCTGTATTGTCAATAATAAAAAGTTCTGAATTTCTGTTCATGGAAGTCAGGACATTAGTGCTTTCCATTGCGAAGCAAAAAGGAACAGCCATCGGTAGGATTGTTGGGACAAGATAGTAGGATATTTTAAATAAAGTATCTAGAGATTCGACATCATATGAGACAAGTTTGATATGTCTCAATATTTGTATTGTCCATGCTATAAATATTATGAATAAGCATGCGACAAAAAATGATCTACTTATTTGACGAAATATGTAAGTTTCAAATATTTTCATAAGAAAAAAATCTTAATCTCAAATATGGTTTATGTGAATTACAAAAGGTAGTGAATTTTTATTTTTTAAATTACATAATATTTACGAAGTATACATTAATGTTTATTACATACAAATATGATTGTCAGCTATATTTTTATATTTTATTAATGATGATCCTAAAGGGATATTCACATAAAAGGGTAAGATCAAAATTATGGATATAAAATTTTCATTTGCAAAGAATCCTTCTATTAAAAAAGGAGGTCTAGCGATTCTTTTAAAAACTAGTTTTTCCGATATATCAGGTCTTCATTTTGTCTGTTCTCCAAATTCTATAATGCGTGCAGCATCTATTAAGAATTTTATAGGTGAATCTAAGTCGTATTTAAATATTTTAGATCCTGTTGATTGTGTATGGGATCGTTTAATTGTTATTGGTGTAGGGGATCCTAACAGTAAATTATTTTCTTGGTTAAACACAGGTGGAAATGCGGCCTCTTACATAGAAGAAGATAAAAATATCGAAATATTTATTGATATCCCTGAATATTCTATATCAGAATCAAAAATTAGGGATTTTGTTCTTGGATGTATGCTGAAGATTTATAAATTCGATCGATATAAAACTAAAAATACAGACAAGTCTTCTATTAAGTCTGATGGTAAAAATATTTCTGTTACAATTATTACTCAAGTGATTGAGAAATCTAATGAAATTATAGAAGATATTAAATCTGTTGTTAATGGAGTGAATTTAGCTCGAGACATTGTAAATGAGCCAGCAAATGTCTTAGGTACAGATGAGTTTTGTGAAAAAGTAAGAAGCCTTGAGAGTCTTGGAGTTGAAGTAGAAATCCTTGATAAGGATGCTATGCATAATCTTGGAATGCAGGCTCTTTTAGCTGTTTCTCAAGGATCTATTCGTCCTCCATATTTAGCAGTGATGAAGTGGAATGGTGGAAATGAAGAAGAAAAACCTCTTGCTTTCATAGGTAAGGGTGTTGTGTTTGATAGTGGTGGAATTTCTATTAAGCCTTCTAATGGTATGGAAGAAATGAAAGGTGATTTGGCTGGTGCTGCAGCGGTTACTGGATTGTTCCGAGTGTTAGCAGAGCGCAAGGCTAAGGTAAATGCCATCGGTATTTTAGCTTTGGTTGAGAATATGCCAGGTGCTTCTGCACAGCGTCCTGGTGATATAGTGCGATCAATGTCTGGTCAAACTATTGAAGTTAGTAATACAGATGCAGAAGGGAGACTTATTCTTGCCGATGCATTATGGTATTGTCGTACCCATTATAATCCCTGTGTGATGATTGATTTAGCAACATTGACTGGTGCTATAGTTGTTTCTTTAGGAAATATTTATGCTGGATTGTTCTCAAATAATGATAATTTAGCTGAAAAATTGGTTTCTTCGGGATTATCTTCAGGCGAGCTCCTATGGCGTATGCCTATGAATGAGGAATATGGTAAACTCATCGAGAGTAAATTTGCTGATATGAAAAATATTGGTGGTCGTGGTGCTGGTTCTATTGTAGCCGCTCATTTTTTGGAAAAATTCGTAGATAAGACATTGTGGGCGCATATAGATATTGCTGGTACAGCTACAGGGAATCATTTTAAAGATATTAATCAATCTTGGGCATCTGGATTTGGAGTGCGTTTGTTAGACGAGTTTATTAGATCTTTCTATGAGAAATGAGTGTTTTCCTTTTCTATAAATTCAAAAATAATTGGCGGGAAAATTTATCCTATTTGTTACAAAAATATTATCAAGAAGGTAATCGTATCTCAGTCCAATTTAGATCGGAGATCATACGTGATGAATTGAATGAGTTTTTATGGATGTTTAAAGAAGACAGCTTTCTTCCTCATGGTGTAGATGTAGGAGATGAAGGGGTATTTTCTTGTTTACAGCCGGTTTTGCTAACAGTAAACTCTTCTAATGTTAATGCATCTACTGTAAGATTTTTTGTTGATAAAGCACATTTCGATATAGAATATTTAGATCTTTATCAGAAATTGGTTTTTGTAATGTGCTCTGATGATGACGAAAGTATTAAATGGGGACGTTTAAATTGGGTTAATCTTAAAAAAAGAGGGTATAAACTAGATTTTTATGATTATTGATTTGCTATAAAAAATTGTATTTAGAACAGTAAATACAACTGTAATGTATTTTACCTATCTAAATTTTGAGGATATTATTGTAAAACTTGTAATAGTGTTATCAGAATGATTAATCAAAGATAGCAGATATTTAGAATAGGATTAATATGGCTATAGAAAAAACTTTTTCAATTATCAAACCGGATGCTGTAAGGCGTAATTTAGTAGGATCTATTATTAAAGATTTAGAAAATAATGGATTGCGTATAGTTGCTGCTAAGTTTTGTTGGATGAATAAAAAACAAGCAGAATCATTCTACATAGTTCATAAGGATCGCCCTTTTTTCTTTGAATTAGTACAAATTATGACTTCGGGACCAGTTTTTTTGCAAGTTCTTGAGGGAGAACTGGCTATTTCTAAAAACCGTGATATTATGGGAGACACTGATCCTAAAAAAGCATTGAAAGGTACTATTAGAAATAAGTATGGTATTTCAATAGGAGAGAATTCCATTCATGGTTCTGATTCTTCGAAAAATGCGTTAGAGGAAATATCTTATTGGTTCTCTAAAAATGAAATTTTTGAATAGATTTTTTTCTTTTTACTTTTTATATACTAGTCAAATATTCTCATGTTAGATTTATAGCAATTTGGAGTAATTTTATAAAATAATTTCCTATATAAATTATTTACAATAGGTTAATCAATTTTTTTTGACTTAATAGTCAGTAGTATATTATTATATATTACGGCAAATATATTTTGTTATTTTAATATACATACGTATACTACTTTATTATTATAGATTATTTTCTATATTTCTTCGGATTAATATTTTATATTTTATTATACTAATAATTTATAAGATATGCTGTTCTTTAATTTATCTGTATAAATCTAAAATAATTTTTTTGTATTAATATTGAATTTATTTACCATAACATTAAAACGTCTCTATCCTTTTTAAAGTGTTTGTTTTATAGTCCAAGTAAGATAATTATATAAAATATATATTTTAAAGAAGATGTTGTGGAATAGTTTATGGTTTTTTGTGAAAATTTTATTTTTCATTTTAAAAGGTTAAAAAAGTCTTATACAGGAGGCTTTCTTATAATAACGGCATTGATTTTTCCTATTATATTCATATTAATTGGTATGCTAATTGATATAGCTCGTTGGTTGCATTGTAATAGTGCTTTAAAACAAGCTGCTAATTCGGCTATTTTTGCTTCTTCGGTTCCATTGGCCGATGCTGTAAGTAAAAAGAATTTTTTGAGTACTGATAATTCTTTTAAGTTATTGAAGGAGAATATAAAGGGATATTTATTACGGCATTTTAAAGAGAATTTAAAGCATGATTTCACAGAAGAAGAAATTGAAGGTATTATTAAAAATACGATAGTAAGTATTAAAAAGAATATTATCAAATCTTCTTATAGTATTATTCTTTCTTCGAGTTATAATTTTTCATTAAACCCTTTTCTATTTTATGTAAGTCCTATTAATTTAAGACAATGGTTAGTTAATGCTATTTCTGAAGGAGAGACGATTTCAACACGCGATATGCCAAGAGAGGGATTGTCACTTCAATTTATCGTTGATAGATCATCCTCAATGAACAGTTATAGCCTTTCTAATGGTAGAATTGCAAACTGCTTTAGTACTCCAATATATTCCTATGATCATCAAGATATACCGGAATCATTACTTAATAAATTTGGTGTTTTTTCAAAAGATGAAAGTTTAACTGACTCTGATCGTGTTATGTCTTGTGATAGTTCATTATATAAACTCATTTATAAAAATGATAATTCAGTTGTAAAAAAGAAGCTTGTTGATATCGCAGAGTATTCAGTGCAGAAGAGATATCTTGTACGTGATGCATTATCTAGTATTATAGATACTATTACTAAATTAGATGATCATGAAAATAAAGTAAGGATGTCATCAATTTTTTTTGATTATAATAATATAATTAGTAAATTTGATTGGGGTGTAGATTCTTTCAAAAAAAGTATAGTTAATAATTTTAATATTGATTACAACAGTGGGACTAATATATATAATGCTATTAAAAGTGCACGTGATTTAATACTTGATTCACAAGAAGATCATTTACATGAAAGTAAAAATAATATTAATGTTAGAAAGTATATTATACTTTTAACAGATGGGGCAAATTCGTTTAATAATGATAATGAGGTAATTGAAGTTTGTAATGACATTAAATCACACGGTGTAAAAATAATGACAATCGCCTTTTCAGTTCCAGATTCACAACAGTCAAGAGCAAATAATTTGTTACGACAATGTGCGAGTCCTCATAGTTTTTTTAAAGCAGATGATTCTGCTATGTTAAATTCAGTTTTTCGTGACCGTATAGGAAAAGATATATTTAAAAGAATTATCAAGCTCAAAAGGTAAATAATTGTTTTTGAATATAAGAAAGATTAGGATAGTAATTTATTATTAGAACTCGTAATTTAACGATAAGACATTCCTCCATCTTCTGCTAGTAAAATAGCAGAGAAAAGTTATACGAAATCCATGAGCATATTTCTCAATTCCAGCTTTTCGTTCTTTTAATCCAAATATTGTATTGGTGATGTTTTAAAAATGTCTTAGTTGATAAAAGATCCCTTTCTGCATTCATCTTTTTTAAATAAAATATAACCAAGGGTATTCTAGGCTTTTGGTTAGCAGATATAATAACTATAGAAAAGAAAGAAAAGTATAAAAAATGAATAACTTTATAAGTTTTTTTGAGTAATATACCTCCTTTTATTCAAGAAAGTATAACTTCTATGTTTGGTTTGTAAAAAGCATATCTAAGAAGATACGGAGTTAGAATTGATACGATACAGCAAATTTATTTTATATAAAAGAATCGTATCCGTATAAAGAATCATATCCCTCACCAACCACGGCTTGCAACCATACCGGATAACTTAGTACTCTAAACCACGCCCTGATACTATAGCCCTTGATTAGGCACTGGTAGAATGGATAATATTGTTTCAATATAAAAGTATTTACCATCGTATAGAAGAAACGATACATTCATTTTCTAAGCCCCAATGCTTGAGATCGTCCCAGTCGCTTGTGCATCCACTTTTATTGTGGTAGCTTTTCGGTTCTACCTGTGAAGAAAATACTTACTATATACATCTCTTATAAGCCAAATTCCTACTCCAACTGAAATTTCTTCTCTTAGTAATTAATTTTTCCCTATGCCTATAGAAACTATAGGATAGTAAGTGTTCTTAAATACCCGATTAGGTAAAACAACTACTTCAGGTATATCTGAAGTCTTTTTCGAATTTAGAACTATTAGTCCCTAATTTGTCATCAGCATTAGAGATATTTGGGCTCCCATCCCGTTAAATACAAAGAAAATAATACTGATGAATACTATATATTTCACATTTTCTCCTTCTTCTAATAAATATATAAAAATAAATACTAGGTTGAATTTTCTACTATTACTCAACTATTTAAGTCAAGTAACGAAGGGCATTTGATTATTAATTAGTTAAAAAGAAGTAGAAATTTATGAACAAATAGGTGCGGAATTACTATAGGAAAAACCGATCAGAATCAACACCCTCTTAAAACAGGGGAATGTGCATCTAATTATTTTATTTTAATGGAAAATAATCATTTATTATAGAATATCTAAAAAATTTGATACGTTGGAATATATAAGAATTAGCATAACTATAGTTTTAGAAAATTATAACTTTTTTTGAATATTTCAACGTTCCAACATTTTTATATTATAAAAATGATATTTTACATTATAATATCGTTTTAAATATATTTTGTTAAATCACTCGATAATATACTATTATTTATTAGCTGATTTATATCTAAAATTTATTTCTCTACTTGCTTGCAATAACTGTCAACACGGCATTACCAATAAAATTTATCACTGATAGTCATTCTAACATAAACCTATCTACTTCTAATATCAATGTTACCACGGCAATTGGAAAGATAGAACTAATACTATATTACGGTAGATCCTGATATAGATTAAAAAATCGGTTTTATATAAACTATTTTATGGAAATCATTTAATCCCTATAGATTTACGAAATAATGTTTGATCTAATTTATTTTCCCACTTGCTTACAACAACTGTCATCACTGCATTACCAATAAAATTTGTTACTGATCGGCATTCTGACATAAATCTATCAACTCCTAATATCAATGTTACTCCGGCAATTGGTAACGATGGAACTAAAGCTATAGTTGCTGCTAGAGTTATAAATGCAGATCCTGTTACTCCAGCAGCTCCTTTTGACGATATCATTGCTATTAAGAGTATGGCAATCTGATCTTCTAAATTAATATGAATATTAGTAGCCTGTGCTATGAATAGTATTGCTAATGTTAAATAGATATTACTGCCATCTAGATTAAAAGAATATCCTGTAGGGACGACCATACTAACTATTGAACGATTACAACCAGCTTCTTCCATTTTTTTCATTAATCCGGGAAGAGCAGATTCTGACGAAGAAGTACTTAACACCAAAAGAATTTCTTCTTTTAAGAAGGATATCAGTTTGATCACGGAAAAATTACAAAATCTTGCTAATAATCCTAATATTACAAGAATAAAAAAAGCTGATGTTGCATACAAACAAGTTACTAAAAAAACAAGATTATGAAGTGAGGATAGACCATATTTTCCTATCGTGAAGGACATAGCTCCAAAAGCTCCTAAAGGAGCACTTTTCATAATAATAGAGACCATTTTAAAAATAGGAAAGCTAATCTCTTCAAGACATTTTTTGATAGTATTTGATCTTTCACCAACTAGAGAGAGGGAAATTCCGAAAAGCACAGCAACAGTCAATGTTTGCAATATATTCCCAGAAGTCAAAGCACTCATGGCTGTGTTAGGAATCATATCTTTTACAAAATCAACAAAACTTTTTGATTCAGATTGTTTTATATGAGCTATACTTTCTGTGTGTAGTAATTTTAAGTCTACATTCATTCCGACGCCAGGCTTGGCTATATTACCAACGATTAAACCAATAATCAGTGCTAACATTGAAAATATAAAGAATAGAACTAAAGATTTCCAGAATATCCTTCTTATTACTTTCATGTCTTGCATGCGTGCTATTCCTGTGGAAACAGTAATGAATATCACTGGTGTTATAAGCATTCTCGTTATTTTTATAAATATATCACCCAATAATTGCATCTGAATTCCTATTTGCGGAGCGAAGTGACCAAGCACTATGCCAGCGGAAATCGCAATAATTACTTGAACGTATAGAATCTTATATAGGGGACGTCTATTATCTCCGTGAATTTCAATTGTTTCCTTCATGATCATTCTCTCAAAATTTTTCATTATAAGGTTTATAAATATTCTCAGAGCTAATTCATACATATATCTATTCAAAAAATCTATATAATTTTTTTATATCTTCAATGTATTGTTTTAACATAACCGAGATTGTTTATTTGATCTTAAATAATTTATTATGATAAAAAAATATTCATTTATGTAAGAGACCATCTCAACATATATCTTTTTAAAAGTAATTTTTGTTAAAATTTATCACCTTTCAAATATTTTTGGCCAATTTTTCATAATTGGTCGGATTATTTCTTGTGCAATAGTAGTTCGTTCTGCTGTAAAAATAATTTCAGCAGGGAATCCATTTCGTAGTTCTATATTACTATTGAAGTAAGCAGGATCATTAATTTTTAAAATAACTTCATAATAATTTTGTGTTTGTAAATCACTGTTATTATGTGAGATAATGGGGCTTATCTTTTCTATAATTGCTTTGAATCTTTTTTCTTGAATATTGGTATAATATGGAAAACGTACAACAGCTATATGATCTTTTTTGATGTTTTGAATTTGTTTAGGTGTAACTTTTGCTCTTACGAATGTTAGCTTACTTTGAGGAACTATTTTCATCAATAGTTGTGATTGCTGTGCATAGTTACTATAAGAAAAGCTTTTATTATATACAATAGTTCCAGTAATTGGAGATAGGATTGTTTGTTGCTCTATTTTTTTTCTAAGAACATCAAGTTTTGATATTTCATCTGTTAAAGTATGTTGATTTTGTTCTAAATCACGAGAAATATCCTTTATATAAGTAGCAAATTCTAAATTAGCTTCATCATTTAATTCATTGATATGACGCAAAGCATTTTCTTGAGCATTGGAATTCTCAGTTGATTCAATTAAGCTTTTATACAAGATTCTTTCTTGTTGATTCAAATCATTTTTGCTGACAGAATTATGTTTAAAAAGCTCTTGCATAATTGTTAAATCTTTTTGATGAGATAATAAGATCGAACTTAATAAAGATCCTTTGTTTTTTAGATCGAGATAATTCAAATAAATGTTTTTTATACGTGTTAGTTTCAGCTTTAATGACTTGAATACATTTGATGTTTCATAATTGAAAGATTTATAACAAGTAGAAGGGTAATCCCTTAAGAAATATAGTAGTTGTTCGTCTCTTGTTTCAAAAGATTTTTCAAGAGTATTGTATTTTTTATGTAGAAAGTTCAGTGCATCTCTTGAAGTATCTACTCGGCATTGCAAGTCATCAATAAACACTTTTTTCAAATTAATTAGATTTGTAATTTCAGTATCTTCGAACGTTAGAAGAGGTTTTCCTTGCATGATATGTTCGCCATCTTTTACTTGAAATTTTTTGATTATACCAGAAAAAGGAGATTTAATTTCAACTACATCGTCATCATTTAAAATCTCTCCAGAAGAGGAAACATTTATTTCTATAGGAAATATAAAAGACCATGTGAGCAGTGCAATACTTCCAATAGTAGACAATATGGTAATTTTTTCGAGAGAAGTAAAATTAATTTTTTTAGAGCTTTTCCAAATAAAATTATTCATCTTAAATTTTTATATTACTATGAGAAGGTGTTGATAATTTGTAAATATCTTGTGTCGGTCCAAAAAGAAAACCTTGTTTAGGATGGAATATAAATAAAAAATCTGATATGCTGATTGTCTTTGGATCGTTTGAGATCATAACAATTGTTTTTTTGTTTTCGTTGAATTTTTTAAGTAGTATATGTAAATTGTTCTTCGCAATATTATCTAGGTGATTTAGTGGATCATCCATAAAAATGATTTTAGGATCATTAGCTATGATTCGTGATAAACGAATTTTTTGTATAAGGTTATATGATATTTCATTATCAACATAAGTGGTTTGATACCCATTTTTAAGGGATAAAATATCTTCGTGACACCCTATTGTTTTTGCTGCTTTTTTTGCAATATTTAATGAATCTTTATCGTGAGATAAGGTAATATTTTCTACAATACTTATTGGGAATAAATGACATTTTTGTGAGAGATAACTAACTTGTGGAAAGAAATTTTCAATGAAATTATTGGAGATTTTTTCTTCTCCTAATGATATGATTCCTTTTTCCAATTTACGTAAACCTATCATGCAAAGTAATAGATTGCTTTTTCCGCATCCACTCGGCCCAGCAATTACACAATGTTTTCCTTCTGGAATAGTGAATGATAAATTGTGGCAAATAAGATGAGAATTTCTTTTATCGCTTAGTGTTATGTCTTTTGCAGTTATATTGCTATTTGGTATTTTCATTCTTATTAACTTTTGAGAATTAGATGAATTGAGAATAGTATTAAAATCATTCAAACTTACGAGATATTTGAAAGATTCAAATCCAATTTTCAGATATTTTTTTGAATTTATTATTTGTTCTAAAGGTGCCATTGCTCGGGCAGTAATAATAGAAGTAGCTATAATAGAACCAGCTGATAGGTTTTGATCAATAACCAGCCAAGCTCCTATTCCTAGAATTGAGGATTGTAAAGTCATTCGTAGTGTTTTTATTAAAGATATTCCGAAACAGTGCTTATTTGCGATTAGTAATAGATTATCTTGCAAAATAGCACGTTTTTTATTCCAGCATGTTAATAAAAAATCACGTGTATAAGGGGTATACATATATTCATAATTATACATTACCGCTTTTCCAAAATTTATCTCATCGTGTTGGTGTTTTTTAGATCTTTGTTCCAATTTTTCATTTTTAGCTTGAAATATAAATGCTATAGCAAGGATTAGTATACCGCTTATGATTGCCCACGATCCTAATATTGGATGTATGAAAAAACTTAATATAATAAATATTGGGGTGAATATTATGTCAAATAAAGCAGGTAAAACGGGTGATTTAATAAATTGCTTGAGTCGATCTATAGATGAGACGACGGAGATAATAGATGTGTAATTTATATCATATTTTTTGGTTAATGTTATAATATAAGGTTGAAAAAATTGTTCTATTAATTTTGAAGATTCTATTAATAGTTTTGAACGTATTAAATCGAAGAAAAAAAACAGTGAATAAAGAAAGATTGTTATTACGCTTAAAGCGATCAGGTTAGTTTTGCTGTGCGAACCGATGACGCTATCGTATATGTGCATCATATATAGAGGATTAGTTAAATAAAGTATATTTATGAAAAAACTTGGCAATATAGCAGTAAAAAAAAGCGAATAATATATTTTACTAAAATTCAAAAAATATTTTGAATAGTACATGAAAAATCCTCTTTCATATAATTATATATTTTATAACTAAATGTATTAAATTATTATTTAGTCTTTAGGCTAATTAAATATAAGTAAAAATAATCTATATTTATATCATAATTACTTTTTACTTGATAACATAATTTTTATAATTTTAATTGATAGTCAAATTTATTTCGTTTAAGAATATTGCTATTATAAATGAAATTTTTATTTTGAAATATTTATTTAAAATTAATAGGGATGTAAAAATGAATAATATAAAACCTATTTATACAACGGAAGAAGTAGCAAATCATTTATTACGTAATCAATATTGGTCTGATTATTTTACAAATTATCATCCTGATGTGCTGATATCTCATAGATTGTCTTTTAATACAACCCAATTAAATTCTAATGCACGAGATGTTGTTCTTTGGGCGTTGGGTGAATGGTCTAAGGTTGTAGATATTACTTTTGAAGAAACTACTTCAGATGATTCTTTTATTAAATTTATCAGTTCCGATTATGGATATATTTGTAATCCTCGTTATAATAACTATATTCACTTTATGGAAATTAATCTTGATCAACAAGATGTACTTAAATATGGATCAGATAAAGGTACTATTTTATCGCATAATGCTCTTCATGAAATTGGACATGCATTAGGATTAGTCCATGCAGGTTCATATAATGGAGGTTATCCAGTCTATGGAAAAGATAATGATTATGAAAATGATTCTTTTTTATCTACAGTTATGTCATATTTTAGTCAGGATGAAAACATTACGACAGATGCCTCTTTTGGTTATTGTGCTACTCCAATGGTTGCTGATATTGTTGCCGTTCAAAAAATATATGGTGCGCCTCAAGAATCATTGAAAAATGATATTTATAAAATTGATGTTAAACAGGGTTATTATCCTTTCATACAAACAATTTATGATTCAGGTGGTAATGATTTATTAGATTTAAGATTAGTTGAAGGCGTTGAAAACTATATTAATATTAATGTGGAATCTTGGTCTAGTATTGGTGGATACAAGAAAAATATGACTATTGCGCAAAATACTACTATAGAATCAGTTATTGGTAGTAATGGTAATGATGTGATCATTGGCAATAGTTCTGATAATTCTATGTTTCAATCTAATGGGAATGATTTTTTCGATGGTTCAAAAGGATTGGATTCAGTTTTCTATTATTCCCCAAGTGACGTTTATAAAATTTATCGTTTTGACAATAAAATTATTGTTTATGATGAGCATAATGATAAAAAAGATTTTCTTCTAGATGTTGAAGTATTGCATTTTACTGATCGTGAAATTGATTCAATTGGTATACAAAATAGGTCTATTTTAGATTATATTGCTTCTCATGAAGATCTCTTACAATATATAGGAAGTGATCTTGATGCATCACTAAAACATTTTTATGATTTTGGTTTGTCAGAAGGAAGAAATATTACATTTGATCCATATTTATATATTGGAAGTTATGATGATTTACGTGAGGCATTTGGTTCTGATAGGGATTCTGCATCTCGACATTATATTGAATATGGATTTAAAGAAGGTCGTATTCCTTATGCTTTTAAGTCCTTGGAATATATTGCTTCCTATAAAGATTTGATAGATGCTTATGCTAATACAACAACAGATCTTGTTCAGGCTGGTAAGGATCATTTTTCTAACTTTGGCTGTAAAGAAGGTCGTTTTGTTACATTTGATCCATATTTATATGTTGGAAGTTATGATGATCTACGTGAGGCATGTGGTTCTGATAGGGATTCTGCATCTCGACATTATATTGAATATGGATTTAAAGAAGGTCGTATTCCTGATGCTTTTAAGTCCTTGGAATATATTGCTTCCTATAAAGATTTGATAGATGCTTATGCTAATACAACAACAGATCTTGTTCAGGCTGGTAAGGATCATTTTTCTAACTTTGGCTGTAAAGAAGGTCGTTTTATTACTTTTGATTCAGATTTATATCTTAAAAGTTATGATGATCTGCGTGATGCATTTGGTTCTGATAGGGATTCTGCCACTCAACACTATATTAAGTATGGATTTAAAGAAGGTCGTGTTTTAGGATTATCCAGTATCCATACTAAAATTGATTTATCCGAAAAATCACAGTTGAAAAACGTTTTGTATGAAGATTTTTTAGGAGATGAAAACTATTTTGATATATCATTAAATCCTATTCAAAATGTTTTTAATGATTTTATCTCTATGGTAGATAATTTGATTGTATAGTAATATTTTTTTTTAAACAAAGATTATTTTCGTTTGCAAATGCTAGAGATTACGCATGATTTGCATTGTGGTTTGCGAGCTTTGCAGACGTATCTTCCATGTAGAACAAGCCAGTAGTGTGCATTGTATTTATGCTTTAATGGAATAATACGCAATAAAGATTGTTCAACTTTATTAGGAGTTTTCCCAGGTGCTAGTCCAATTCTATTGGCAATGCGGAATATATGAGTATCTACTCCGATAGTAGGTATTCCAAAGGCCATAGAGAGAATAACATTAGCTCCTTTTCTTCCTATTCCTGGTAATCTCATTAACTCTTCTATTGTTTGGGGTATCTTGTTATTAAATTCATTAATTAATATATGAGATAAAGATATTATATTTTCTGCTTTTTTTCGATATATACCGATAGTTTTTATATAATTTTGGAGATTTTTTTCTCCTACTGCAAGCATTTTTTTAGGTGTATCGGCTATTTCAAATAGATTTTTTGTTGCTTTGTTTACATTAACATCTGTAGATTGTGCTGATAATAATACTGCTATAATTAGTGTAAAGTGATTTACATAATATAATTCTCCTTTAGGGGAAGGCCATCTCAAGGAAAAAAGATAAAAAATACGTTCTAATTCTTCTGCATTATACAAACATCCTAAGGATTTATGCTCTTGATAAAAGTCGATTTTTTTTGATAAAACCATTATGATCCTCATCTATATAGTATTAACAAATAAAAAACTACCTAACGATCACTATAGTCAAAGAATATCAATAAATATTTTTAAAAAATTATATGTATACATGGAATAAGATGATACTTATGTTTCTAGATTTTATCTTTTAATTTTCCTTGGATCTAGGAAGCATGAAAGCGGGCATATTGCCTCTGAATCCTATGGAATTTATGTCATTTTCCGTGTCATTCATCTCTAATTCGGGAGTTATACCAAGTTCTTTTGATTTGGCATACGGCTTCTCGGAAGAAGATGTTTTTTTCTTTTTTCGATTTGCTTCATTTAATTTTTTTTTGGGAGTAGATAATATAGATAAATCTCCATTAAGCCACTTTACTTTTTTATCTATGAGATTTTCAATATCATTAATATATTTCTCATCCTTTTCAGTTGCTAGTGTAAATGCCTTTCCATGGCGTCCTGCACGTCCTGTACGTCCGATTCTATGAATATAATTTTCAGCTCTATTAGGAACATCAAAATTAAATACATGTCCGACATCAGGTATGTCTAAGCCACGAGATGCTAGATCAGAAGCAACCATTAGCTGGATTGATCCTTCTTTAAAATTTTCTAATATTTTCATGCGCGATCTTTGATCCATGTTTCCATGAATAGCACAAACTGAAAATCCTTTTTTCCCTAATGAATCGCAAAGATTTGCAATATCCTTTTTTTGATTACAAAAAATTATTGCATTTTTTATTGAATCTTGTGATTGTACTAATTCCTGTAAAATATCTAATTTTTTAGAATATTGAGCATAAGTTGCAACAAAATAGTGCTCTATAGTTTCAGCTGTTGAAGAAGGTGTGTTAACTTCAATATGTTTAGGATTTTGTAAAAAGTTTTCAGATACTTTTTGTAATTCTGACGTCATTGTTGCTGAAAATAAAAGTGTCTGACGGGTAAATGGTATTAGATTTTTGATATCCTGAATATGGGGTATGAAACCCATATCTAGCATCCTATCTGCTTCATCAATTACGAGGATTTCAATATTGTTCATCAACAATTTCCCTCTATTAAAATGATCAAGTATTCTGCCAGGAGTACATATCAATACATCCGCACCTCTTTCTAATTTTTTATTTTGAGTATCAAAAGGGATACCTCCAATTAGAAGGGCAACATTTAAATTATAATTTTTCCCATACTTTTTAAAGCTATCTGCAACTTGCGCAGCAAGTTCTCTTGTAGGTTCTAATATCAAAGTACGAGGCATACGAGCACGAGCTCTGCCTTTTTCAAGGATAGTCAACATGGGTAACACAAAAGATGCTGTCTTACCTGTTCCAGTTTGCGCTATGCCACATACATCGTGTCTTTGAAGAACTAAAGGAATAGTTTGAACCTGTATAGGAGTAGGCTCAACATATCCTGCATCTAAAACAGCACAAACAACTTTTTGGCTTAGACCAAGATCAGTAAAATTCATAAAATAGCTCTATAAAAACCACAAAAAAGCCTAAATTTTCCTAGAAAAGTTAACACATATTATCTTGAAAAAAATAAACATGCAATACTTGTTATCATAATCTTGATAAAAGAAGAATACATATAAATAATTCTAATTTATTGCTACCTTTATAATATAGAAAAATCTATCAAATATGTTATTTTCCAACATAAATTTTTATTATTTAATCATTTCAATATTGATTGTTTTTTTGCAAGTAGGGTTTATCTTCAAGGAAGTTGAGAGGATTCATTTCTATTGCATTTTTTCTAACTTCAAAATGGAATTTATGTTTTTTTGTATTTTCGTTTATTCCGGAACTTCCAATATTATCCCCGCGAGATACTTTTTGTCCTTTTTTAACATAAGGTATGTTAACATTGCTGTAGACAGTTACTATTGAATTATCGTGACGGATTAAAATAATATTTCCTAATTCCACAAGATCATTTCCTACATAAGTAATAATTCCATCTTCTGCAGCTTTTATTGATGTATTAGGATCGACTATAATATCAATTCCATTATTATTTCTTTTAAAATTAATTGTATCTCCTGTAACTGGCCATAAATATTTTCTAGTTTTTGATTGTATATAGTTTTTTTTATTTTTCACTCTGATAGTACGAATATTATTAGTGTTTTTCTTTTTGTTTGGATCTCGGTTGATTTTTCCTAAAGGATAAATTTTTTTCTTAAATTTATCTTCTATGCAACTATTGGATTCAAAATTATTTAGTAAGGGAATTTTTGTTTTTAAATTAATTCTATCAACAAGTAATTTTTCTTTTAAAATAGCAATGTGGTCAATTATTTTATTTATATCATTTTTCGGATAAGATCGTTTGTTTGGTAGAGGAATATTAATAATATGTAATTCTTTATTTTTCTTGGTTTGTCTTATCTTTTTATGATTTATAATACCGACAGATGGAATCAAATTATTTTCTATATTTGCATCACAATCTATTGGAGGTAATATACAAGTAATTATAGTTATTAAAATTTTATTTGTTTGAGATGGAAAATAAATAAATAATCTATCTATGTATAATAATCTCTTAATACTTATTCCTCTTGAATTGTAATAATTACATATTATAGTTTTGCATTTAATTAGGAATACAGTAATTGATATCATTCAAAATATCCCTATCCTAAATTATCAATTTCTTTATTTAGAAGAAAATTTATAAGGGGGTAAAAACAATTTTTTTATATTTCAAAATAATTTTGATACTTTATTAATAACCTCAAGAAATATTGCTAAACTGTATAATCTATCTTTGCTAAATATTATTATATCAAGAGATAAAAAATATATTTTTATTATGCATATTACTTTTCCAAAGATAGTGACATAAGATCTTGTGAACTATAGTCTGTAAGATCTGTTTTGATGGGAGTTACTGAAATCATATTGTGTTCTATGGCGAAAGCGTCAGATTTTTTGCATAGATCTTTTGTATGCTCCCTAAATTCTAAGCAATAATTAGTTATATTACCATCTTTAGATACTTGTTTTGCATCAATTACAAAGCATGGTTTTTCTTGCGACGTGACTAATGTTTTTTCTACCTCTTTTGGAGAGCAGCGGGGGAAATTTATATTAAATACAGTGGTATTTGAAACCTTAGTGTTTAGTAATTGTCGTATAATATTTGGTGCATAAATTTTAGATACTTCCCAAGGAATCATATTTTCATAGGTATAGGCTTGGCTTAATGCGAATGAACGAATGCCTTGTAAACTTCCTTCAAATGCAGCTGCTAATGTGCCAGAATATGCTACATGATTAGACGTATTAGTCCCGATATTTACTCCTGATAATATTAAATCTGGTTTTTTATTATTCATTTTTTGAAGGGCTACAATAACGCAATCAACTGGTGTACCATGAACCGCAAATCTTTGATTACTAATTTTGCGACATGCTATACTTCTAGACATTGTTAAGGAATTGGCTAAACAGCTTTGATCCATTTCAGGAGCACATATCCAAATATCATCTGATATGCTTCTAGCTATATTCTCTAAAACTATTAGTCCTTCTGATTTTATTCCATCGTCATTTGTCAATAATATTCTCATTATTTACTCCAAAATATATTATTTATTTATTTATTCTTTCTAAATTATTCATATAAGGTTGCAAAACAGATGGAATAGTAACTGAATCATCTTCGTTAAGGTAGTTTTCTAAAATTGCAATAAGACAACGACCTACTGCTACTCCCGAACCATTAAGTGTATGCGGAAATTTTAAAGATTTATTATTTATATCACGGTATCTGGAATTCATTCGTCTTGATTGAAAATTTCTACAATTAGAACAAGAAGAAATTTCGCGGTAAATGTTTTGTCCAGGCAACCATACTTCTATATCATAAGTTTTGCAGGAACTGAAACCAAGATCTCCAGAACATAATGATACTACTCGATAATGTAGATCTAATCTTTTTAGAATTTCTTCTGCGCAAGATAACATACGTTCATGTTCTTGATGGGAATCTTCTTCTTTAGTTATAGATACTAATTCGCATTTCCAAAACTGATGTTGTCTTAACATGCCTCTAGTATCTCTACCAGCAGATCCTGCTTCTGATCTAAAAGAAGGTGATAATGCCGTAAAACGTAAAGGTAGAATTTCAGATTCTATTATTTCATGTGAATAGAGATTAGTTAGACTTACTTCTGAAGTTGGAATAAGCCACTTGCCATTGGTTGTACAAAACATTTCATCTGCAAATTTTGGAAGTTGTCCCGTACCATACATTGCTTCATCACGTACTAATAAAGGTGCAGATACTTCAGTATAATTGTGCTCTAAAGTATGTACATCTAGCATAAATTGACCTAATGCTCTTTCTAAACGAGCAAGATGGCTGGTTAATACACAAAATCTTGATCCTGATAATTTAGAAGCGCGATCAAAATCCATCAAGCCTAGTGCTTCGCCAATTTCAAAATGTTCTTTTGAAAATAATTTTGTCTTGCTTGGTTTTTTCCCTACAGAACGTATCAAGACATTTTCATTTGAACTTATCCCGATAGGAACATCTTCTGAAGGAATATTAGGAATACATGAAATAATTTTTTTTAGTGAAGAATACACCTCAACTTCTTCTTTTTCTAGTAAAGGGAGGTGTTCTTTAATAGTTGATGCTTCATTTTTAATATTATCAGCAAGTAATAGATTCCCTTGCGCTATAGCTTGTCCAATTTTTGTGGAAAAAGAATTACGAAGTGCCCTCATTTCTTCAATTTTTTTGATTAGAGTGCGATGTTGTATATCTAGGGATAAAATGCAATTGGACTTAGGATCGAGATTACGTTTTTTCAAAGCCATATCAAGATCTTCTGGATTTTGGCGAATCCATTGTATGTCTATCATTATATTTTCCTATAATTCGACAACAAAATAGTCAACTATCTGATAGTTTAAGAGTATCAGCGTATAATTGTGCTTTTTCCTATTTTATACCAGAGTTACTCTCTAATACAGTTAATAGAGAAGGTGATTAAAGAAGGCAACAGTTATTTTCGAAATATCATAATCATATTTTAAAATTTCAACAAATACTGAAGTGTCTTCTGCGAAAAAATATAATCCTATATATTGAAGTAAACTTGTATTTTATAGTAATTATTAAATTATACTATACTTAGTTACTATCCTGGATGGTATTATATCGAAAAGAAGGGGAGATAATATTTTTCTTGATTTTATATTATATGATCTTTTGTATTGTTCTTTTTTTGTATATTTCGTTTTTTACTTTTTACTTTTTGAGCGTTACGATTAAAAAATTTTGTATTTTTTTCAGGATAGATAGCAGAAAAAGCCTTAGATATATTAATACGCAAATATCTAATTATATTGCACATTAAAGACAATAAATAATCGAAGTTCATTGCAAATATTATACAAAGCAACGCAATAATTAATATATCAAACCAATTTAAATGCAACATGAAGTAAATTCCATTTCTAAGATCATTATAAAAACAATTTATCATACTTCATCAAGTTCATCTATATATAATAATTTAGCGTTTATATATAATATATCAGTTTATTTTTTCATAATTAGATATAATAGGTAGATCTTCTTAGTGTGTTTTTGAATATTTCAATATTATTATTCCTCGAAAAAATATTGATTTTCTTTTCTGATTTACGAATTTTTTATTACTAGCAATTTTATTCTTTGGGAATAAGGGGGCGGTATATTTTACGAGCTCTATCTTCGAACGCTTTTGCAAAATACAAAAAAGAACTATGAAATACCTTTTTTAGCATTATATCAAATAGACTATTTTTGAGTTCATATTTTATAGAGAAATGTACTTTGCACTTATTCTCGCAAATTTCTTCAAAGATCCAATGATTTTCTAAGAAATTAAATATGTTTTTAATATGATTAACTGTTATTATATTTTCAATTTGATTAATTCGTACCCGTGTCAAAAATTTTTTTTGTATTCCTGCATAACTTACTTGCATGCTTGCAATTATTATCTCATCATTTCCTTCCTTTGAACGATCATGTATAATAATTTCTTTACAAAGAGGTACAAATTCAGGATATTTCTCTATATCTTTTACTAAGTTAAGCATTTGTTTGGAGCTATGATTCAAGATACGATCATCTTTAAAATAATGCATAATATTAATTAATCATCCTTTACAATTTTATTTTATAGGATTGAATCCTTAAATTTTTATACATTTTATTTTGATCTATTGTTTATGATAAGTATTTTTTACGAGATTCTTTCAAACGTAAGAAATCATCGCCTGCGTGATAAGAAGAGCGAGTAAGGGGACTAGAAGAAACCATTAAAAAACCTTTACTATATGCAATAGTCGCATAAGATTTAAAGTCTTGTGGAGTTATAAAAGCCTCTACTTTATGATGTTTTCGTGTTGGTTGTAGATATTGTCCCATAGTTAAAAAATCGACATCAGCAGTACGCAAATCATCCATTAATTGCAATACTTCATTCCTTGTTTCTCCTAATCCCAACATGATACCAGATTTAGTAAAAATAAGAGGATTTAATTCTTTGACGCGTTGTAATAATCTTAATGAATGAAAGTAGCGAGCGCCAGGACGAACCGTTAGATAATTTGATGATACTGTTTCAAGGTTATGATTAAAAACATCAGGCTTCGCTGCAACAACTGTTTCTAAAGCATGGGGTTTACGTAAAAAATCAGGTGTAAGAACTTCAATAGTTGTAGAAGGGGAGGATTTTCTAATAGCAAGAATAACTTTTGCAAAGTGTTGTGCTCCGCCATCTTCTAGATCGTCACGATCTACTGATGTAATAACAACGTGAGATAGTTTCATGGATTTTACAGCCCAAGATATATTTTGTGGCTCTTTAGAATCTAACTCTTGTGGTTTTCCCGTTGCAACATTGCAAAATGCGCATGATCTCGTGCATATTGATCCCATAATCATGAAAGTAGCATGATTTTTATTCCAACATTCTCCGATGTTAGGACATCCTGCTTCTTCGCAAACTGTAGTGATGTTACGAGATTTCAGTATTTTATAAGTTTCTTGATATCCAGGTGATGGTATTGGCGCACGTACACGAATCCAATCAGGTTTCTGTATTTTTTCTGTGTCGGGTTTGTGTGTTTTTTCAGGATGTCGAGATCGTTCTTTGTTTGGAATAAGATTTAAGGCATGTTTCCTTTTATTGATTGTATCAAAAACTGTGACCATGAATTTTCCAATAAATTTAGTATAACACTAAGGTTTTTAAGATGTATAAAAAACAAATGATTTACCTTTATGATAAAAGTACTTGTTTTGTTTTAGTATAAACATCATAATAACCCATTTTTAAAAAATAAGATAAGAATTAAACTTCTTCCTTGAGTTTGATAGAAAACGAATTACATAAACATTAATTACAAAACCTAAACAAAATATGTTATTTTATGTTTGCAAAATATTTTCCTAAAAAATCAATATTATAGATCTTATTTTTAAGAATGAATGGCACGTTCGTAAGCATCTAAAATACTTTCTTTCATTGTTTCTGAGAGTGTAGGATGAGGAAATACAGTATGCATCAATTCTTCTTCAGTAGATTCTAGATTCATTGCAATAGAAAAACCTTGAATCAGTTCGGTTACTTCTGCTCCAACCATATGAACTCCTAATACTTCTCCTGTTTTATTGTCAAAAATAGTCTTTACTATTCCAGAATCTTCTCCAAGTGTGATAGCCTTGCCATTAGCAGAAAAACTATGCTTACCAACACGGATATCTAAACCTTGTTCTCTTGCCTTTTCTTCGGTAAGGCCAATGGATGCTACTTGAGGATTACAATAGGTACATCCAGGTATTTTCCTTTTATTGAGTGGAGAAACTGCTTTTATCCCAGCAATTTTTTCTACACATATTATTCCTTCATGTTCCGCTTTATGAGCTAACATTGGGGATCCAGCTACATCACCAATTGCATATATACCGTGAATGTTAGTGCATCCATAGTCATCTACAATAATGCACCCGTTTTTAGTTTTAACTCCTAATTTCTCCAGACCAATGTTTTCTATGTTACCTTGTACGCCAGCTGACAATAAAAGTCGTTCTGCTTGCATGGAAGAAATTGATCCATCTTTTTTCTCTATTTGTACAAATACTGTATTTCCTTTTGTTTCTACGCTGGAAATTTTTGATTCAGTAATTATATCTATTCCTTTCTTTTGAAGAGATTGTTGTACAAAATGAGAAATATCTAAATCTTCTGCAGGGAGAATCCGGTTTTTAACTTCTATAATAGAAACCTCTACACCTAAAGAGTTGTAAAAAGAAGAAAATTCTACTCCAATAGCTCCTGAACCCATGACAATAAGAGATTTTGGAGTTTTAGATGGTTTCAATGCATCAAAATAAGTCCAGATTGAGTTTCCATCAGGATCTATTCCTTCTATATGTCGTGGACGAGCTCCTGTTGCTATGATAATATGTTTTGCTTTATAAGTTCCTTCTCCCAAAACTTTTTTAGGTATAGGATGTTGTGGTTGAATTATTGGTTGAGAAGGATTAGAAACAATAATTTCAGATGGAGTGTTTAAAGCTGCTTTTCCCCAAATAATATCAATTTTATTTTTATGCATTAAAAATTCTACGCCGCGATTTAATTTATGCGATACATCACGAGAACGTTTTACAATATCTTTGATATTGGGTTTTGCTTGTCCTTCTATACTTAAACCATAATGTTTTGCATTTTTAATATTATCAAGAATTTCAGCAGATCGTAAAAGGGATTTAGTAGGAATACAGCCCCAGTTTAAGCAAATACCTCCTAATCCTGAATATTCAACAATTGCGACTTTAAATCCAAGTTGTGCTGCGCGTATGGCGGCAACATATCCACCAGGTCCTGAGCCGATTAAAATTACATCGTATAAGTTTGATACCGATTCTTCCATTTGAAGGATCCTTTTATTTGATACAAGAACAGTATATTCATATTTAAAGATTATAATAAGGAAAAGTGTCTACATTAACATCCAGACTGGATTTTCTATGTATTCTTTAAATTTAGATAATAATTTTGATGCAATAGCTCCATCGATCGAGCGATGATCAGCTGATATAGTAGCGTTCATCATAGTCGCTACCTTAGTTTCTCCATTTTGGAAAACAACTTGCTTTTCTCCAGCTCCTATAGCAAGGATTGTCGATTGAGGTGGATTTATCACAGCACAAAAATTACTTATACCTAACATACCCATATTAGATACAGAAGTTGTTCCACCTTGATATTCTTCTGGTTTAAGTTTACGTTGTTTAGCTCGTTGGATGAGTTCTTTAACTTCAATAGAAATACTGACTATATTTTTTTGATCTACCTTACGAACAATAGGGGTAACAATTCCTCCTGGAATACTAACTGCGATGCTTATATCAACATTCTTATGATAAATTAATGCATTTTCTGTCCAAGACACATTGGCTTCTGGCACTTTTATCATTGCTAGTGCAAAAGCCTTTAAAATTACATCATTTACAGAAACTTTGTTAGATTGTATTACTGTATTAATTTGTTCTCTTAATGAGAGAAGATTGTCGATATTACAATCAATAGATACATAAAAATGAGGGATCGTTTGTTTTGATTGTTGGAGACGGTAAGCAATAGTTTTGCGCATGTTGTCATGCGGGACAATATCATAGGAACCTTCAACAAATAGTTTTATAATCTCATCATCAATATTTCCATTAACTTGTTTAAAAGATTGTGTTATTGGAGAAGATTTAATGTTTTCTTTCTTTAAAATGATAGCTTCTATATCATTTTTAACTATTCGTCCATGTGGACCAGACCCGGATAATGATAACAAATCGATCCCGTGCTCTTTTGCAAGTCGACGTGCAAGAGGTGAAGAAATGAGACGACCTTTACTTCTTCCCTTGTTTTCTTCTAAAGGAATAGTCAAATTAGTATCAGAAGATTCTTTTTTCTTCTCAACAAGGTTTTCTTTAGCAATAGTTGAATGAGTAATTTCTTCAGATTCCATTAAAATATTTAATAGAGGGCTATTTACTTTAACGTTTTCAGTGCCTTCTAAAACTAATATTTCATGCACTAATCCTTCCTCTATAGACTCAAATTCCATTATTGCTTTGTCTGTTTCAATTTCGCAGAGTATGTCTCCTGGAGATATTTTATCTCCTTTTTTTATCATCCATTTTTTTAATGTACCTGTTTTCATAGTTGGAGATAGTGAAGGCATAGTTATTGTATGTATCATAATTATTCTCTTGCCTTTCTTTTATAACAAACAGATTCAACAGATTCGATGATTTCTTCTACATTAGGAAGAGCAAGTTTTTCAAGATTTGCAGCATATGGCATTGGGACATCTTTACCCGCGATTGTTAGAACAGGTGCATCAAGATAGTCAAAAATTTTTCTTTGTACTTGATTAGCAATTTCAGATCCAACTGATGATTGTGGATATCCTTCTTCAACAGTTACAAGTCTTCCTGTTTTTTTTACTGATTCAAATATTGTTTTCCAATCTATTGGGCGGATAGTACGAAGATCAATTAATTCTACATCTATTCCTATTTTTTCTAATTCAATTACTGCTTTAACTGCATAAGTCATTCCTATTCCAAAAGAAACAATAGTAGCGTCTTTCCCCTGGCGATGAACACGTGCCTTGCCGATTGGAATTATAAGATCATCTACCATAGGAACTTCGAAACTACTTCCATAAAGAATCTCATTTTCTAAAAAAATAACAGGATTAGGGTCTCGGATAGCGGCTTTTAGAAGACCTTTAGCATCAGATGCTGTATATGGCATGATAACTTTTAATCCAGGAATATGGCTATACCATGCTGCATAACACTGAGAATGTTGTGCTGCAACTCGTGCTGCAGCTCCATTTGGGCCACGAAATACGATAGAAGTGCTAATTTGACCACCAGACATATATCG
The DNA here is from genome assembly GCF_036858155.1 of Candidatus Liberibacter brunswickensis. Lineage (NCBI taxonomy): Bacteria > Pseudomonadati > Pseudomonadota > Alphaproteobacteria > Hyphomicrobiales > Rhizobiaceae > Liberibacter > Candidatus Liberibacter brunswickensis. The sequence goes on from NZ_JAAEJX010000001.1 coordinate 49,559, forward strand.
AGTTTTCGCTGCAGAATTTATAATTTGATCAATTGCTTGCATTGCAAAATTAAAAGTCATAAACTCCACAATTGGTTTTAATCCTGCAAAACTTGCACCAATTCCAATACCTGCAAAACCGTGTTCAGTAATAGGGGTATCTATTACTCTTTCATATCCAAATTCTTTGAGAAGTCCTTGGGTTACCTTATAAGCTCCTTGGTATTCTGCTACTTCTTCTCCCATTATGAAAACATTTTCATCTCTACGCATTTCTTCTGCTATAGCATCACGCAATGCTTCTCTTACAGTCATAGAAGATGTTGGAACATTCGAAAATAAAGATTCTTCAATGTTTTTTGGTGATTTTTGATTGTCAACTTCATCTTCTTTTTCATTAGACATATGTATTGTATTTTCTGATATTGTAGATTTGACATAATTTTTATCTTCTAATACAATTTTTTCGATGTATGAAGAAGTTTCTTCTTCTTGAAGAATAGCAGCAATAGGAGTATTTACTTTTACATTTTGTGAACCATTAGGATAGAATATCTTCCCAAGAACACCTTCATCTATAGATTCAACTTCCATAATTGCTTTGTCGGTTTCCACCTCACAAAGGATATCTCCTTGTTTGACAGCATCTCCTTCATTTTTTTTCCATTTTGCTATATTGCCTTCTGTCATCGTAGGAGAAAGAGAAGGCATTGTTATTAAAATCGGCATTTACTATTTACTCCTGATCAAATTGTAATATCTGAATAAAGTTCTTTGGGATCAGGTTCTTTATCAGATTGAGCAAATTCTACACTATCACTTATAATTTTACGTACCTTAATTTCTATTGATTTTATATCTTCCTCATTAGCCCATTTGTTTTTTAGTAATCGATCACGTGCTTGTTCAATTGGATCATGTTTTCCTCGAATTTCATTTACTTCATCACGAGTACGGTAGTTTGCTGGATCAGACATAGAATGTCCTCTATAACGATATGTTAGCATTTCTACTATAATTGGACCCTTGTTATTTCTACAATATGCAACTGATTTGTCCATTATTTCTTTAACAGCTCGTACATCCATTCCGTCAACTTGTATCCCTGGAATGTTAAATGATATTCCCCTTCTTGAAAAATTAGTCTGTGCAGATGATCGAGCTACAGAAGTTCCCATGGCATATTGATTGTTTTCAATTACATAAATTACATTTAAATTCCAAAGAGCAGCTATATTAAAGCTTTCGTATACTTGCCCTTGATTTGCAGCACCATCTCCAAAACAAACAACACATACTTTATCAGATTTACGATATTTGTTTGCGAATGCTATTCCTGTTCCAAGAGATACTTGAGCTCCTACTATACCATGTCCTCCATAAAATCCATGTTCAGTAGAAAACATGTGCATGGAACCACCTTTTCCTTTTGATATACCGCCTCGTCTACCAGTTAATTCTGCCATTATTGTCGATGCGTTTACTCCGCAAGAAAGTATATGTCCATGATCCCGATATGCGGTAATCATTTGATCTCCTTCTGCAAGAGACATTTTCATCCCGACGATAACGGCTTCTTGCCCAATGCAAAGGTGGCAAAATCCTCCTATCAGTCCCATACCATATAATTGCCCTGATTTTTCTTCAAATCGACGAATTAACAACATTGATTGATATGCTGATAATTCTTCCTTTTTATCAAATTCAAGGACTTTAATTCCTTTAAAAAAAGGAATATCTATACAATCTGCTGTAGAATTTTTCTTATCTTTAGCAGACGAAGATGGATTAAGAGCCATTTTTATATCTCCAACATCACGTCTTTTTTATTGCACATACGTCAATCTTAACATTGATAATGTTCAAACTATTATTTATTACACAGTCAATAATCAAACACTTTTTTACAAGCAATAAACTTGCATTTAAAAATTAGAATAGAATAAAATAATTTCATCCCCGCGAGATAAATTAAGATTATAACGCGCTTTTTCATCCAAGAGATCTTTTTCCAAAGATCCATCTCTCATCAATTTGACCTTAAATTCTAGTTTATAGCGAGCTTCTTGTAAATTAGTAAGAAACTCTTTCCGTTCAACGAGAGATTTTTTTAATACTTTAGTAGCCTTCAAACCATAGTCACCTATTATAGCATGATTAATAAAATAAATTATAAAACAAAAAGAAGTAACTAGAAAAATTACTCTAGCAAGTTTATTTTTTTTATAATATCTGGTCCACATATTTATAAATTTTTATCATGTTAAAGTAATTTTATTAAAATTCATTATAGAGAGTATTTCTATAGATGCATGAAAAAATATCTACGTCAAATCCATATTGACTATATTTTTTTATTGCTGAACAAAATAGACCTTCCTGCAAACTTTGCTTGTTTACCAAGGTTTTCTTCAATTCGGATTAATTGATTATATTTAGACAATCTATCCGATCGTGTCAAAGACCCAGCCTTGATTTGTTTACAATTAGTAGCAACTGCTAAATCTGCTATTATATTATCCTCTGTTTCTCCTGAACGGTGAGATATGATGCTGGGATATCCTGCCATACGTGCTATTTCTATGGTATTAAGAGTTTCAGAAACACAACCTATTTGATTAGCTTTGATGAGTATTGAGTTTGCTGCTCCTTCAATTATACCTTTACTTAGACGTTCAGGATTAGTTACAAACAAATCGTCTCCTACCAGCTGACAGTATGATCCCATCTTTTTAGTCAGAATTTTCCATCCATGCCAATCATCTTCAGACATGCCATCTTCTATGGAGTAGATGGGATAGCTGTCAACAAGGTTGGCAAGATAAGAAACCATCTCATCTGATTGTAATTCTATATTTTCACCTTTTAAAATGTATTTCCCATTTTTAAAAAATGAGCTAGCAGCACAATCAAGGGCAATAAACAAATCTTTTCCTGCTCTATAACCCGCTTTTTCTATAGAATTGGTAATTAGATCAAGAGCAGAAACATTAGTTTTAAGATTAGGTGATAATCCTCCTTCATCTCCGACGTTAGTGCTGTGTCCTTGTGATTTTAATTCTTTTTTAAATGTGTGAAATACTTCTGCTCCCATGCGTATAGCATCACGTATATTATCTGCGCCTACAGGAACAATCATAAACTCTTGAAAATCAAGATCATTATCAGCATGAATACCTCCATTTAGAATATTCATTAGAGGGACGGGCAGTACATGAGCAGCACATCCTCCTAAATACTTGTATAAAGGGAGGTTGGAGGTCTGTGCTGCAGCCCTTGATATAGCAAGAGATACTCCGAGGATAGCATTGGCGCCAAGGCGAGATTTATTGGGCGTACCGTCAAGATCAATCATTATCTTGTCGGCGAGAATTTGATCTCTCGCATCACATCCTAGCAATGCCGTACGAATCTCGCCGTTAACGGATGCAACAGCTTTCAGTACTCCTTTCCCAAAATAGCGCTTTTCTTTATCGCGTAATTCAAAAGCTTCATGAATGCCCGTAGATGCTCCAGAAGGAACCATAGCACGTCCTGCACTGCCATCATCAAGGGAAACATCTACTTCGATAGTTGGGTTTCCTCTGCTATCAATAACCTCTCGAGCAATAATATCGCTAATGAACATATTTTTTTCTTCTGACCCTATATAATTTCATACCTGTATTTTTAAATAAATCTTTTTTTTATGGTTTTTATAGTGATTTTATAATTTTGTCGATAGCAATTAATTGAGATAACAATTCTGGAAGATCATTTATATTAATCATATTTGGTCCATCGGAGGGTGCATTATCAGGATCTTGATGTGTTTCTAAAAAAATCCCGGCAATTCCTGCAGCAACTGCAGATCTTGCAAGAGTGGATATGAATTTTCTTTCTCCTCCAGAGCAATTTCCGTTTATTCCTGGCTGTTGAACTGAATGACTGGCATCAAAAATAATAGGTACTCCCATGGATGCCATAATAGGTATGGAGCGCATATCATTAACTAGGTTATTGTAACCAAAAGAGGTGCCACGTTCGCAAAAAAGTACGTTCATTGCTCCATTTGCGTTGAGCTTTTGTAAAACATTCTGCATTTCCCAAGGGGATAAAAATTGTCCTTTCTTTACATTGATAACTAATCCTGTTTGAGCTGCTGCTATTAGTAAATCAGTTTGTCGGCATAAAAATGCTGGAATTTGTAAGATATCCACGCTATCTGCTATTGCCTCGCATTGTTGTTCATTATGAACGTCTGTTATTATGGGAAAACCGTATTTTTTTTTCAAATCTAGGAAAATTTCTATTCCTTTTTCAAGTCCTACTCCACGTTTTCCTTTTATTGAACTACGGTTTGCTTTGTCAAATGATGATTTGTAAATTAGTTCTAGATTTAGATTTTGACACATCTCATATAACTTATCTGCAATCATAAAGGCATGTTCATGGCTTTCTATTTGGCATGGCCCAGCAATTAGTACAAGACGTTTTCTATTCGAAAGTGTGACTTGTGTTTTGCCAGACTTAAGATGTATTTCTGAATTAGTATGTATCATATCATTCCAATCAAGTTTATTCTTCTCTGTATTCTGTGGATAAAGACTATAATTAATATTATACAATCCTTTGTTTAAAAGATAACCTTAAAAAGGTCCTATCTTTTTTTCTATAGACTATATATTATGACGGGAATAAAAAAATTAATTATATTTTTATTACTATTGTTGCTGTATTTTTTCTTTAATACATCTGTGGATATTTTGTTTGAGGAGAAATCCTAAAAATGTTGACGCTTAAACAGCAAAAACTTTTATATTTTATACGAGAATATTTCGAATCAAAGGGTGTATCGCCGTCTTTTGATGAGATGAAAAAAGCTTTGAGAATTACATCTAAGTCAGGAATATATCGTCTTATTATTTCTTTAGAAGAGGCTGGTTTTATTCGTAGAATTCCAAAACGTGCTCGAGCTCTGCAAATTATTAAAATGCCAGAAAATATGAAATTATCTTCTCGATCTGCTATTCATGATTTAAGTCCTATTACGAATAGACAGGAAAAGAGTTATTGTTGTGTAAGTGTTCCTTTTATGGGCTGTATAGCAGCGGAGGTATCAATTGATTCTGTACAAAATAAGTTTCACGATATTCTCGTTCCTTCAACAATGTTACAAAAAGGAGAGCATTATGCTCTTGAAGTCAAAGATGATTCTATGGTTGGAGTTGGTATTTTAAGAGGAGATATCGTTGTTATGTTTAGTAGTACATCAGCTGATCCAGGAGATGTAGTTTTGGCTTTTTTCGATGATCAAATTGCCACTATTAAGAGATTTCGACAGAAGGGTGATTCTATAGCTTTAGAACCTGCTAATGCTGCATATAAAACTCGTATATTCCACCTTAATAATATAAAAATTAAGGGAAAATTGGTAGGATTAATACGTCAATATCCCTATGTGAATCTAAGCGCATAATATATTTTTAAGTTATTCCTTAAATTTATATTTTTTAAAATAAAATCATTTTTATGGATGATGAAATTTATTTGTAACTGCTGATGTCATGTTTGCAACATAATGATTTGATTGAGTATATCTTTATTGTTTTAAATCCTGTTTTTTGTCCATGGTAAGAGATTCCTTGCTATTGATTTTTTAATAGTAAATTTTAACTTATCATTTTCATTAAAAGTTGGAATTATTTTTATTTCTAATGATCCATTTTTTCGTAATATTTCTGGCGTAATTAGTAATGATACATTGCATAATTGGGGGTTAATATTTTTTATCGTAGTTATGATAATATCAGATAATTTGCAAGCTAATTGGATTTTATCTTTTCTTTTAAGGACGCTTATAACTAGGCCGCTCTTATGGTATATGGAACAAAATAATTTTTTAAGACAGAGGAATTTTTTAGGATTCATTAGTTGAAGGATTTCTTTTAAAGATGATTGACTCTTTATGGAAATATATTCTGTTTTTATGGGAGGTTCGTGGAGTAGAGCTGTTAAAGCTGATTTCCATTGGGAAAGTATGAAGTTTGGTGGATTATCATTATTTAAAATAAGAGTACTTCCGTTTACTAATGCAACTAGTTTTCCATCTTCAGATATTAAAAGATCAGGATGATGATTATAAGGATAAATAAGGAGTATAGTTATTGCAATCCCTATCATTATTACTCCAATATAGCGTATATTTGTTTTAAGAAAAACCAGTAATATAAATCCAATTACTATAGTTACGAATAAAGATTGAGGTATTCTTCCTATGCAAAATTCAGTGCTGATTATTGAAATTTTATGTGCTATTTGAATGATTATTTTAATACCCTAAGCCATCACATATAAGGGATTTTCTTCCAATGAAAAAATCATTGATAATATTGTTATAATACCTGCTGGCATAACTACAAATGATAAGATTGGTATGGCAAGAATATTTGCAATCAATCCATATAAGGGTATGCAGTTAAAATGTTTTATCAAAAAAATGATGCTGAAACGCTTCCTACGAGTGATGTGAGAAAGATAACCTTTATTAATCGTATTATTGCGGTTACAATTATCCCTTTGTCTGGAAGAATTTTAAGTAAAGGATGAGGAGAATTTCTTTTACCCCATATATAACATTTGCCATAAGAGCTGCAGTTGTTGCAAAAGACATTTGAAAACTAGGGGATGTTGTTTCTGAAGGATAAATACAAATCATTAAAATAGCTGTTAATGCTATACTGCGCAACCCCATAAAATATGTATCAAATAAGTAGGAAAGAAGGGTTATAACTGACATTATATAAGCTCTTTGAGCAGAGATACTTGCTCCTGATATCAAAAAATAAAAAGTTACTGTTAAAAGGGCGCCCAAAGCTGAAATTTTCTTTATTGAAATACTTGCTGTAATAATTGGAAAACAAGATAGTATTGATCGCATGCCAAAGAAAAAAAACACCTGCTGCTATTGTCATATTTATTCCAGAAATGGCTATTATATGTGATAGACCAGACTTTCTAAGATATTCTAGAGTTTCTCTAGATATAGCATTACGTTCATCTGTTATAAGTGCGGCAGCAAGAGCACCAACATCTCCTGAAATTTTTCTGCGAATATATGTTCCTATATTAGATCTAATCTCATTTAAGAAATATTGTATTTTAAATAAAAATTGTTTCCAATTATTATTGTGTTCGGGGAAAAATACTATTTCAGGTGTAAAATAAAAGTATCCAATTGCACTAATTCCTTTATAATAATAAAAAAAACTATAATCAAAAAGTCCTGGGATTGCTGGCCCTGATGGTGGTGATAACTTTGCAATTCCTTCTATTATTGTCCCAGAGGGAAAGGGATTGTGTTTTTTAGTGATGGATAACATTACGTTTTGTAATAATAATTCTGATTGATTATAATCTGTTTTAGAAACTTGAATTAGATAGCACCATTTTCCATCTTGTAAGGGTTCACGCCATTTGACTGTTCCGCGTAATTTAGTTGTAGTCTTTTGAGAAAGAATTATAGTAGGATTTCGTGTAGTCTCAATAACTGCTAGCATCATTCCTATTAAAAAGTATGTGAAAGCAGTTACTTATAAGTATTATATTAGGATGCGAATGTCTAATTCTGATTGATATTAGCACCATGATTAGAATACTAAATACAATTCCTTGAACGGGTATTGCTGAAGGATAAATGAACCAGAATATTGCTCCAAATGCGAGGAAAACAGGAATAAATAGAAAAAGACGACCGTATTCTTTCTCTAGTTGTATAAGGTATTTTAAATGTTTAATACTAAGGTGCAAAATATTATTTTTTTGAAGCATTTGTTTTTAATATAATATAGATTTATTACGATATCATTTTTATAGTATTTAAATAATATTTTACTATTTTAAAGAAGAATATTTGATATTGTTGATAAAATATAACTTGTTAATTTGGATACTATAAGATTCGTGTTAACCTATTGATCTTTATTATCTGGGAAAAAGATTATTTAAAGAAAGTTATTTATGATGGATAAAATTGCTAAACTTCATTTAGGAAGTAAAGAGATTGATCTTCCTATGAGAGCAGGTAGTCTCGGTCCTTCTGTACTGGATATATCATCTCTTAATAAAAGTGGTATTTTTACTTATGATCCTGCTTTTTCTTCTACAGCTTCTTGTGAATCTAAAATAACTTTTATTGATGGTGATAATGGGATATTATTATATCGCGGATATCCAATTGAACAGTTATCAGAAAAGAGTGATTTTTTAGAAGTATGTTACTTATTGCTGTATGGAGAACTACCTAATATCAGCCAACAAAAAGACTTTAATTATAAAATTTCAAGGCATACTTTGCTCAATGAAAATATGTCTCGCTTTTTTACAGGTTTTCCAAACAATGCTCATCCTATGGCTATGTTGGTGAGCGCAGTAGGTGCATTATCAGCTTTTTACTATAGCCCATCTGATGTTCAAAATTTGGAACAATGCACTACTGTATCATTGCGTATGATTGCTAAAATATCCACTATAGCAGCAATGATTTATAAATATTCTATAGGTCAACCTTTCGTTTATCCAAAGAATGATTTTGATTATACTTCAAATTTTTTACATATGTGTTTTTCTGTCCCTTGTGAAGAATACCATATAAATCCTTTGTTATCTCGTGCTATGAATCGTATATTCATATTGCATGCTGATCATGAACAGAATGCTTCTACTTCTACAGTTCGTTTAGCGGGTTCTTCTGGGGCAGATCCTTTTGCATGTATAGCATCTGGGATATCTTGTCTTGGAGGGCGTGCGCATGGTGGAGCTAACGAAGAGGCACTTAATATGTTGATGGATATAGGTTCTCCTGAACGAATTCCTGATTATATAAGACGAGCTAAAGATAAAAATGATCCATTTCGTATTATGGGTTTTGGGCATCGAGTTTATAGGAATTATGATCCTAGATGTAGAATTATGAGACAGACTATGTACGAAGTCCTAGAGGCAACGGGTAATTATAATGATCCAATAGCTCAGGTTGCTATTGAATTGGAAAAAATTGCTCTTGATGATGATTATTTTATTGAACGAAAACTATATCCTAACGTTGATTTTTACTCTGGAATTACGTTAAGAGCTTTGGGTTTTCCAACAAATTTATTCACGGTATTGTTTGCGGTTGCTCGTACAGCGGGCTGGATATCACAGTGGAAAGAAATGATAATGGATCCATCTCGAAGGATAGGTCGTCCTCGGCAGCTTTATATTGGTGAATCGAGTAGAAATTATATCAATATAGAAAACAGAAATAATTGATACGATTGGAATTTGAAAGTTGCTATAATAATTTTAGTAATTGATCTGCTTTGTTAATTTTAGGTTAATATTAATTTTTTATTATGTTTCTGATAAAATTGTTCTTATCTTTGAATATTATTTGAAATTATCTGATATTATGAGGGCTTTCATTTATCTATTATACTTAACTATGAGGATTTGTATTTAGTGTCATATATATTATAATTTAATATAGATTAAGCGGTTGTATATTACAAAATCAGTATTTATGATATTTAAAGATTTTGGGAAATTAAATTGATGTCTTTTTCTATGAAGAGTGATTTTTATGAGCACTGATAACGCATCTGATTCAGATACTTTAGTTGAAGGAAATATTAGATCTATTTCTTTGCAATCTGCTTTAGAAGAAAGGTATCTTGCATATGCTTTATCAACGATTAAAGAGCGTGCAATTCCTGACTTACGAGATGGTTTTAAGCCTGTGCATAGGCGTATTATTCATGCAATGAGTGAAATGGGTTTAGATTTCAATGCTGCTTTTAAGAAAAGTGCTCGTATTGTTGGTGAAGTAATAGGTAGGTTACATCCTCATGGAGATCAATCTGTATATGATTCGTTAGTACGTCTCGCTCAATCTTTTGTTCAAAGATATCCTCTTATTAGAGGTCAAGGTAATTTTGGTAATATTGATGGCGATAGTGCGGCAGCTTATCGTTATACAGAAGCACGAATGACTCAAGTTGCTGAGTTGATTCTGCAAGGAGTTGATGAGGATGCTGTTGACTTTCGTGATACATATAATGAAGAAGGTTCAGAGCCTATTGTTTTTCCAGGAAAATTCCCTAATCTTTTAGCTAATGGTTCATCTGGTATAGCTGTTGGGATGGCTACTTCTATTCCTTCTCATAATGTTCATGAGATTTGTGATGCTGCTCTTGCCTTGATTGATGATCCAGAAATTTCGATAGAAGGTTTGCTTGAATATATTGTAGGACCTGATTTCCCAACTGGTGGTATTGTTGTTGAAAGTCGTGAAAGAATTTTAGAATCCTATCGTTTAGGTCGAGGAGGATTTAGAGTACGTGCTAGATGGCGTGTAGAAGAACTTGGGCGTGGTTCTTGGTGCATTGTTGTTACTGAGATACCATATCAAGTGCAAAAGTCTCGATTAATTGAGAAGATTGCTGATCTTATTATAACCAAAAAAATACCTTTGTTAGATGATATTCGTGATGAATCTGCTGAAGATATCCGAATTGTTTTATTTCCTAAAAATCGTTCGGTAGATCCGGATTTGTTGATGGAATCAATGTTTATGTTAAGTGATATGGAGACACGATTTCCATTGAATATGAATGTTCTCTCAATGGGTCGCATTCCTCAAGTTATGTCTCTGGATAGTGTTTTGAAGGAGTGGTTATCGCATCGTAGAGAGGTTCTTTTGCGAAGATCTTCTTTTAGGATGAAAGCAATTGATTGTCGGGTAGAAATATTAAAAGGTTTATTGATTGCATATTTGAATATTGATGAAATTATCGCAATTATTAGAAATGAAGATAAGCCAAAAACAGTAATGATATCTCGTTTTTCTCTTACGGGTAATCAGGCAGATGCCATACTCAATTTGAGACTGCGTTCGTTACGTAAATTAGAAGAATATCAAATCAAATCAGAGTTAGATAATTTGCTCATTGAGAAGGGAAATATTGATGAGTTGTTGAACTCAGTGAAAAAGCAATGGGATAAAATATCTTGTGAGATTCGTGAAGTAAAAGAAATTTTTTCTAAATCAACAGCTTTGGGTAGGCGGCGCACAACATTTTGTGATGTTGCAATAACCGACAAAGCAACATTACAGCAGGCAATGATTGAAAAGGAATCTGTAACAATTGTAATTTCTAAAAGAGGTTGGATTAGATCTTTAAAAGGTCGTTCTGTCGATTTATCTGCTCTTAATTTCAAAGAAGGTGATAGTTTAAAAATAGCATTTCATTCCTATACTACGGAAAAAATATTGCTTTTATCAACCGATGGGAAAGCATATACTATTCCTGCTAGTAATTTGTTAAGTGGACGTGGTCACGGAGAGGCAATACAACTTTTGATTGATCTTAATCACAATCAAGGCATTGTTACGGCATTTGTTTATGATTATACAAGTAAATTATTAGTCGTTTCTAGCAAGGGCAATGCTTTTATAGTAAGAGAATCAGAGATCATTTCAAATACGCGTAAAGGCAAAAGATTTTTAAAAGTTTCTTCTGAAGATAGTATGAAGTTAGTTGTTAAGGTTACAGGTGATCATGTTGCTGTTGTAGGAGAAAATCGTAAGTTATTGATATTTCCAATAAATAATATTCCTGAAATGGTTCGTGGAAAAGGTGTACGTTTGCAATCATATAAAGATGGTACTATTTCGGATATTATATTCTTCAACATGTGCGATGGTCTTACTTGGGTAGATAGTGCGGGACGTTCTTATAAACGTTCTAAAGATGAGTTATCAGCATGGATAGGTAGACGTGGAGGATCTGGTTCTCTTGTTCCAAGAGGATTTCCTCGTTCAGGAAAATTTTTGAGTAAATAATATTTTTGTGGCGTATTGAAGTTTTTATTTAGTTGCTGTTATGATGGATTTGTAAATTTTTTCGATAATATGGATTTTTTAAAAGGCACTTTTAAGCCATGCACTAATGAATCTTTTTAAATAAATAACTCTTATTTTCAAAGATGATTGAGAATATTAGCTGCTTCCATTGCAAAATAAGTAAAAATACCATCGCATCCTGCGCGTTTAAATGAAAGTAGACTTTCCATCATGGCATCCTTTTCATTGATCCATCCCTGAAGAGACGCTGCCTTGATCATAGCATATTCTCCAGATACTTGATATGCAAAAGTAGGCAATCCGAATTTTTCTTTAATACGAAAACATATGTCTAGATAAGGTAAACCAGGCTTTACTAAAATCATGTCGGCGCTTTCTTGAATATCAATAGAAGCTTCTCGAATTGCCTCCTGTGCGTTAGCAGGATCAATATAATAAGTTTTTTTATCTCCTTTCAAAAGTTTTCGTGTAGAAATTGCATCACGATATGGTCCGTAGAACGAAGAATTAAATTTGATAGCATGGGGCATAATACCAACATTAGTATGTCCTTTGCTATCAAGCTTTTTCCTTATCTCTCCCACACGACCATCCATCATTTCTGACGGAGATATTATATCAGCTCCTGCATCTGCTTGCATTATTGCTGCGCTTGAGATTATTTCTACTGTTTCATCATTAATAATTTCACCGTTACGTAATATGCCATCATGTCCATGTGTGGTAAATGGATCTAATGCAACATCTGTTATTATGCCTATATTAGGTATAGTTTTTTTGATAGCATGAATACATTCGTTTATAAGATTGTTATTGTCTAGAATATTTGATCCCATATCATCGCGTAAATTTAATGATATGTTAGGTAATATAGTAATAGCTGGTATCCCTAGATCAATAACTTGTTTAATTTTTTCTACTGCAATATCAATGCTCATACGTGAAACATCTGGCATAGAATTTATTGGTTCTATTATTTTTGTGCCAGAAGTTATAAATATGGGAAATATAAGATCATTGACAGATAATTGATTTTCGCAAACAAGTTTTCTTATCCAATCAGATTTACGATTTCTTCTCATTCTTCTATGGCAAAATATTTTATTACTAGTCGTATCAATATCAAACAAAGGCGTATCCTCTTAAGTTACTTGGACAAGCAATATCACAAAAACATGAAAGGGAAAAGTTAAAAATATAACGCTAAATTTGATAATTATTGCATTATTGATTATTTTATTCCTATAAAATTTCAATTTTTATTTTAATAATATATTTTCTATTTTTACTATTATTTGTCCGTTTATAAAATAATTTTGATTATTGATATTGCTATTTCAAGAGATGTTTCGGTAAATTTTTTTATTATATCATTCTAGATATGATACATAGATCAATCTATGTTATTGATATATGATCTATATTGTTGATATATGATTTATGTAATCGTTCTGATATTATGATTGATAATTAATGTTAACATTATAAATAATATAATTATTAACGTATAATTAAGGATTAGTTTTAATTAGAACTTGAATAGTGTGTGTTAAATTTTCCTTTTGTATGGTTGCAAGATTTATATTTTTTTAAAACCAGAGGGGGAATATATGAAAAATAATATACAATCAAGGATAATCTTAGATAATGACGATACTGTAAAAAATGATATATCTTTCTTGTATGTGGAATGTTTGCGTTTGGTTGAGCGCTTACACAGAAGTCTTTTGGATGTTACAAGAGATGAATTTGAAAGAAAAGGGCGTAGTGATGTTAATGCCGTACAAGCTCTTTTACTTTTTAACATTGGTGATCTTGAATTAACTGCGGGTGAATTACGTTCACGAGGATATTATTTAGGTTCTAATGTATCGTATAATTTAAAAAAATTAATAGATATAGGATTCATTAAACATCAAAGATCCCGTATTGATAAGAGGTCTATTCGTATTAGTTTGACTCAGTCAGGAAAAGAAATAGCAAATACTATTTCTGATCTATATCAACGTCATATACAGTCTATTGATAAAGTAGGAGGATTGTCAGTTGATGATTTTATTGCAATGAATAGACTCTTACAGCGTTTAAATCGTTTTTGGGGTGATCAGATTGCATATCGTCTTTGAAGAATTAATTTAAAAGTTATCCTGATAATTATTTAAATTTCTATTATTTTAGTTTAATATAATTTAGCTTAGTACTTATTGTAATATTTTTTATATTTAAAATTGTATTCGAAATTTTATTTTGTGATTATTAAAAATATATGATATTTTCACAGTATTCTTAAATATAAACTGAGTATAGGAAGAAGTATGGTTGGATGTTTTAAAAAAAATAAGGCCTTATGTAGTCTTTTTGTTTATTTAGTACTACCTATGGTAATGTTTATTGCAATACAACCTGCTAATGCTGATGATAATGTATTAGATGAAATGATTAAAGAATCTTACCATTCCGCTGTAGATGATCGTTTTGATAATTTTCTTTTTCGTTCAGATATGGGGATTGATTCAGATTATGCAATTGTCAGCAAAAAAACCATTGCTACAACTGAAAAAGCAATTGCTTTTTATCAAGATATACTTAGCAGAGGAGGTTGGCCAAAATTAGCTGTTCATAATCTTCGTTTGGGATCTTCTACTGCTTTAGTGCAAAAATTGAGAGAAAGACTTATAATTTCAGGTGATCTAGATTCTTCAAAGGGATTTTCTTCTGTATTTGATTCATATGTTGAATCTGCAGTTAAACTTTTCCAAATGCGACATGGATTACATCCTAGTGGAGTGGTTGATGATTCAACTATAAGTGCTATGAATGTTCCTGTCGACTTTAGAATTAGACAGTTGCGTCTGAATCTTGTGCGTATTGAAAAGCTTTTAGAAAAGAATATGGGTATTAGTTATGTATTGGTTAATATTCCTGCTGCATCTCTAGAAGCTGTGGCAAATGGTAAAGTAGAACTTCGTAGTGAAGTTATAGTTGGAAGGATAGATCGTCAGACTCCTATTTTGCATTCTAGAATAAATCGTATTATTTTTAATCCTTATTGGGTTATACCTCGTTCTATTATTAAGAATGATGTTATGTCGTTGCTTCGTCAATATCCTCAATATTTGAAGGATAACAACATCCATATGATTAACGATAAGGGAAAAGAGGTTTTTTCAGAGGAGGTAGATTGGAATAGCGATGATCCTCCTAATTTTATTTTTCGGCAAGAGCCTGGTAAGATTAATGCAATGGCCTCAACTAAGATTGAATTTTATAGTCAATACAATACTTATATGCACGATACTCCCGAGCCTACTTTGTTTAATAATATTTTAAGATTTGAGACTTCTGGATGTGTACGTGTAAGAAATATCATTGATTTAGATGTATGGCTTCTTAAAAACAATCCTGATTGGTCTCGCTATAATATTGAAGAGGTTATAAAGACTCGAAAAACCACTCCTATTCAGCTCGCTAAAGAGGTTCCAATTCATTTTGTTTATATATCTGCATGGTCTTCAAAGGATTCAATAATACAATTTAGGGATGATATTTATGGATTAGATAATGTTCACATAGAATATATTCCTCTTCCAGAACGTCATTACGAAGATCATGCATAGTAAGATTAAAGATGGTAAACTTCGATTAAGTAATATGTATTTATTGAACTGGTATTTGATCTATATCCGCAAGATTTATTATGTATAAGAAAGTTATATAATGGTTATGATAAAAAAGAATAATTTTGTAAATCAATCCTTGAGAGAATCTGATTCCGAGATTTTTACTTTAATTGGAAAAGAATCTTGTCGTCAAAGTGACGAGATACAGTTGATTGCATCTGAAAATATAGTTTCACGTGCGGTTCTAGAGGCTCAAGGATCTCTTCTTACCAATAAATATGCAGAAGGATATCCTGATAATCGCTATTACGGTGGTTGTCAGTATATTGATGATATTGAAAATATTGCAATTGAACGTGCGAAGAAATTATTTAATGTTAATTACGTTAACGTACAGGCGCATTCTGGTTCTCAGATGAATCAAGCAGTTTTCTTAGCATTGTTGAATCCTTATGATAGTTTTATGGGATTGAGTTTAGATTCGGGAGGACATTTAACTCATGGATCATCGGTAAACATGTCTGGAAAGTGGTTTAAAGCTATTCCTTATAATGTGAGAAAAGAAGATGGTTTGCTTGATATGAATGAGATTGAGAGATTGGCTGTTAAATATAAGCCTAAATTGATTATATCTGGTGGTACAGCTTATTCTCGTTTTTGGGATTGGGGTCATTTTCGTTCAATTGCAGATTCTGTTGGAGCATATCTTATAGCAGATATATCACATGTTTCTGGTCTTGTTGTGGGAGGGAATCATCCATCTCCTGTACCTCATTGTCATGTAGTAACTACAACAACTCATAAGTCTTTAAGAGGTCCGCGTGGTGGATTAATAATGACTAATGATTTGGATTTATCTAAAAAAATTAACAAGGCTATTTTCCCAGGGTTGCAAGGAGGGCCGTTTATGCATTCTATTGCAGCTAAAGCAGTTGCTTTCGGAGAAGCTCTACGATCTGAATTTAAAAATTACTCTAAACAGATTGTGCTTAACTCGCAAGCTTTTGCAAAAAAGCTACAATCTTTGGGATTTGATATCGTTTCTGGTGGTACGGATAATCACTTAATGTTGGTAGATTTGCGTTCGAAAGGCATAACAGGAAAAACTGCTGAGAGTATTCTTGGTCGTGTTTCTATTACTTGTAATAAAAATAGTATTCCATTTGATCCAGAAAGTCCATTTGTTACTTCTGGTATTCGTTTGGGTACCCCTTCTAGTACGACTAGAGGATTGAAAGAGAAGGATTTTGAATATATAGCTGAATTGATTGCGGAAGTTATTGATGGATCTTCATCTAGTGAAAAGAATGATTTATTAGACTTTTCAGTTTCTAATAAAGTTAGGGAATTTATTAATCTTTTTCCTATTTATGATTAATTTATTTATACGTTAAAGTAATAATTTTTTTTATTTCTCTATATTGAAATTATAATTTGATCTTTTTGGAGGAATAATTATTTGTGCAGTTAATTATTTTAATTTTTTTTCATGTTTTATTTTGTTATCTTCGATTGATAGGATTACGTGTAGTGTCCATATCTGATCTTGATGCAAGGTTTATGTCTGCAGCATTAAGGTTTTCTCGTTGGCATATGGGTTTGACTTCGACTAATCCTTCCGTTGCTTGTTTGATTGTTAAGGATGAAATTATAGTTGGAAGAGGAATAACTGCTTTTGGAGGACGTCCTCACGCTGAAGTGCAAGCTATTGAAGAGGCGGGAGAAAAGTCAAAAGGTGCAACAGCTTATGTTACTTTAGAGCCTTGTTCTCATTATGGACAGACTCCCCCTTGTGCAAAATTGCTTGTTGAATCTGGGTTGAGACGTGTTGTTGTATGTGTTTGTGATCCTGATGTGCGAGTATCTGGAAGGGGGATAAAATGGTTAATTCAAAAAGGTGTAGTTGTTGACATAGTAATGGAAAGAGAAGGGGAAAGGATTCTTAATCCTTACTTGGTTCGTCAAGTGAAAAATCGTTCTCATGTAACACTTAAACTTGCTGTATCTAAAGATAATATGATTGGTATTATGGGGTGTGGATCTGTTCCTATAACGGGATCTATTTCAATAAATCAGGTTCATTTATTGAGAGCTCAGTCAGATGCTATTCTCGTGGGTATAGGTACTGTAATTTCTGATGATCCAGAATTAACTTGTAGGCTAAATGGTTTGAATGATCGTTCTCCTATTCGTATTATATTAGATCCAAATTTCAAACTATCTCTTGATTCTAAAATTATAAAAACCTCTTTATTAGCTCCTATTATTATTGTTACTGAAAATGATGATCCCGTACTTGCTCTTGCTTTTAAAAAAAAAAATATAGATATTATCTATTGTGATTGTCGTAATTTGGAGAGATTATTAGCTATATTAGCAGATCGTGGTGTTACTTCTTTATTAGTAGAAGGTGGTGCCATAGTAGCTCGTTCTTTTATTAATTCTAGATTAGTAGATTCTATTATTCTTTATAGATCACGTAAAATTATAGGTAAGTGTGGTATTCCTTCTCCTATAGAAGAAGGATATATTAACAAAAATTTTTTTTGTATTCGACGTGATTATTTTGGTTTTGATGTGTGTTTTGAGTATGTAGGGAACAATTTGTGTTTACGGGAATCGTAACCGACATAGGAAAAATTATAGCAATTATACCAATCGCAAAAGGTATAAGATTGCGTATCATGACATCTTACGATACTTCAAAAATGAAGATAGGTTGTTCTATAGCACATGCTGGTATTTGTTTAACAGTTGTACGAATACCAGAAGATTGTTCTGTGAATAATTGGTATGAAGTAGAAATTTGGGAGGAGACTAAACGTCTTACAAATACATCTTCATGGGATATAGGTACTTTTATTAATCTAGAACAGTCTATGAAATTAGATGATAGGTTGGATGGACATCTTGTTTCTGGTCATATTGATGGTATTACAGAAATTCTTTTTCTAGATTTTATTGGTGATTCAATGTATTGTCGTCTTAGTATTCCCTGTAATTTGAAAAAATTTATAGTAGTTAAAGGATCTGTGTGCCTTAATGGAGTATCATTGACGGTGAATTTAGTAGGTGAGAATTTTTTTGATATTTTATTAATTAGCCATACTATCGAAAAAACAACTTGGAAAATGCATAAAGTAGGTGATTTGATAAATATAGAAGTAGATTATATAATACGTCATTTTGCTAGATTATATGCTCCTATTGATTCTTAATAGATGATATTAAGATTTAAATTTTATAAAATAAGAGTTGGATTTTTGTTTTTAGTATTTGGGCTGGAGTGTCAGTGATGGTGGTTTTAAAGCCTCGTGTTTTGATTGTAGAAGCTCGTTTCTATGAAAATCTTTCCGAAATGCTTCTTGAAGGTTGTGTAAATGTATTTAAAAATAATAACATTGAGTGGGATTCTATAGTAACTCCAGGTGTTTTAGAAATACCGTCTGCTATTAGCATGGTGATGAGTAATGTAACTCTTGGTAAGAAATACCATGGGATTGTTGTTCTTGGTGTTGTCATTAGGGGAAAGACTTCTCATTGTGATATTATAGCAAATGCAGTAACAAATGGTCTCGTAGATCTTTCTATAAAAGATTCTTTGCCTATAGGAAATGGAATCGTTACAGTAGATAACAAGGAACAAGCTATTGAACGTGTTCATTCTGTTCGTATAGATAGAGGAGGAGCAGCAGCTCGTTCTGTTATTGCAATGATTGAATTAAAAAATAGTTTGTCTAAACAGATTTTATGACGATACAAGATAATAAAAAAACATTTAAATTATCTCATCGAAGAGGGCTAGCAAGGTTTGCAGCAGTACAAGCTTTGTACCAAATTGATATTGTAGGTTATGATGCAATGGAAGTAATATCAGAATATGAAACATATAGATTTTGCACAGATGTAGATTCAGGTGTAGAAAATATTTATTCTAATGTTGATTTAGAATGGTTCCATAGTATCGTTTATGGTACGATTGCCAAGAAAGAACAGATTGATTCTTTGATTTCTTCTTGCCTATCAGATAAATGGAGATTTTCTAGATTAGATTTGATTTTATGTTCTATTCTTAGGGCTGGTGTATTTGAATTAATAGAATGCCATTCTGTTCCAGTACAAGTTATTATTTCTGAATATGTTTGTATAGCATACGATTTTTTTTATGGTGATGAGCCAAAGTTTATTAATGCTGTTTTGGATAGAGTATCTCGTAAAGAAGAAATTAGTAAAAGAACAGACTATTCTCCTTTAACTAAATAAATTATTAGAAGTTTTTAGAATGATAATGTTCTTTTTATATTTTAAAAGTGTTTTTTTATCCCCGACCACGGTATTGTGGAACGTCTTGATTGGGCAAGAATATTCCTTCTGGAGGAGCAGAATTTTGCCAAAATATATCAATAGGAATACCTCCTCGGGGATACCAATATGCACCAATGCGCATCCATTTCGGTTCAAGAACTTCCATTAATCTCTGTGCAATGTAAATAGTGCAATCTTCGTGAAATGAATGGTGATTTCGGAAGGATGCCATAAATAGTTTTAGAGATTTTGATTCTATCAACCAATCTTTTGGTATATAATCTATTATCATATGAGCAAAATCTGGTTGAGAAGTAACGGGACAAAGTGAAGTAAATTCTGGTATTGTAAATCTTACAACGTAGCTTAATTTTTTGTTATGAGATGGGATTTTTTCTAGTAATGCTTCTTGTGGATTATTATAAATTTTGTTTTTACCTCCAAGAATAGATAATCCCTCTACAATTATTTCAGACATTTGTTTTTATTTCCCTATGGTTACATGAATTCCATGTGATATTTCACTTTCAGGTTCAATATGTATGGTTACAATAGCCTGACTAATTTTCTCTTCTAATGATTTTTCTATATTATTGCAAATTTTATGTGCTTTTAAAACAGTCATATTCGAATCCACTACTAGATGAAAATTTATAAAAAAAGTTGCTCCAGCTTGTCTTATTTTTAAATCATGAATTCCTATTGATCCTGAGGCATTGAGAGAAATAATTTTTTTTATTTTTTCCAAGTATTCTGGTTTAACTGCAGCATCCATCAGATTTTTTATAGAAAATGAAATTACCTTAAATCCTTGATATAAAATGTTCAGGGCTATTAAAATAGCTATTATAGAATCTATCACTGTATATTCTGTGATAATTACTAAGATTAATCCACATATAACACCTGCAGATACTGTAAAGTCTGCTATAAAATGTTGTCCATTCGCTTTGAAAGCAGTAGAAAAATTTTTTTCTCCATAATAAATAAGCCATTTTCCCCAAAAAAAGCCAATGATGTTAGCAATTATGCTCAAAATAAATCCTATGATTGAAACATCATTATAGGAAAAATTGGATACATTATTCCAAGTTTCATAAATTATCATCATTGCAATATTAGCCATCAGTAATCCTTCTACTACTGCGGCAATATATTCGGCTTTCTGATGTCCAAAAGGATGATTGTTATCTGCTGGACGATACGCATACTTGAGTGCGAAATATGATATAATTGCTGTTATAATATTTATTATTGATTCAAGTCCATCGGACAGTAATGAGACAAATCCAGTAACGTACCATCCGATAATTTTCAATGTAGTAATGGTTATAGATACTAATATTCCCCATAACGCCATTTTTATCACATTTTTTTTGTCATCAACTTTCATGAAGAATATTATCTGCTTTATAGATTTACTGCTATTAAGATTAGGAAAAAATAATGCTGTATATTTATATTACAAATTATTAAAAAAAATTAATTAACTATATACTAATATACATATTAGCGCAGATATATCTATTACTTATTTTCGTTGATAGCTAGAAAAATTTTATTTATGAACATGGAATATATTGATGTATATTGAGTAATTTGCATCTACAATGGACTTTATCTTTTTCTGTATTTTAGAATTCAATAATATAATATATAATGTTGTGATATAATAAAATAGTTATTGTATTACACGGGTTTGTTTAAATAATTCTATGATATCATATAATTTCAATGTACGATAAAAAGATAATTTTTTATGTATTATTTATAATTAAAAATCAAGTAATAAGGAAAGAGTATCATTCGTTATATTCTTAAAAATATATGTCTTCTGTGGATAGTTTGCATAAGATATAAACTAAACATAATCAAAATGTATTAGTGTATAATTCATCTTGTATGAGATATATGGAATATTATATTCGTCGTATTTCTGTTAAGTGATGATTTATGAGATTGTCTAACTTTTTATTCATAGGATTTGATAATGCACCTATTTTTTCCCTAAAATTGATTTTATCAATATTTTTTATGTTAAGGAAATTATATTTTTGTAAGCATTGAAGTAATCCAAGGAGAAAGGTAGTGGATGATGTATAGATTTTTAGTATTTATCTGCTTTTTTTTAACAACATTTTCATTGGTTCATTCTGAAGATAGCGATTCTTGTTTGTCAGTTCGTTTTGCAGATACGGGTTGGACTGATATTGCAGCTACTACAGCTATCACTTCAGTTGTTTTGGAAGATATATTGGGATATAATGCTAACATTAAATTGCTTTCAATGCCTGTTATTTTTAGATCATTGAAAAATAAAGACATGGATATCTTTATGGGATACTGGTATCCATCACATAAGAATTCTATTAATCCATATCTCAAGGAAGAGTCTATTCAAATAGTATCCGAAAATCTTCAAGGGGCAAAATATATGCTCGCAGTAAATGATGCAGGGTTTTCAATTGGTATAAAAAGCTATCAGGATATAGTAAAATATAAAAAAGAACTTGGTGCTAAGATTTATGGTATTGATCCTGGGAACAATGGTAATCAGCGTATTTTGGATATGATTAAGAATGATAAGTTTTCACTAAAAGATTTTCGTCTAATAGAAGCTTCTGAACAAGCCACTTTTTCTCAGATTCGTCGTGATCAAAGGAATAATATTCCTGCAGTTTTCTTAAGTTGGGAGCCTCATCCTATTAATCTTGATCTTAATATACATTATTTACTCGGTGGTGAAGATATTACTGGATTTGGTAAAGCATCAGTTTATACTGTAGTGCGTTCAGGTTATCTGAATAACTGTCCTAATGTAGGTAGATTGCTCAAAAATATTAAATTTTCTGTTGCTTTGGAAAATGAGATGATGAAATTGATTTTAAATGATAGGCAAGATCCTAAATTTGTAGGAAGAAAAATTCTTCGTGCCAATCCTGATCTTCTTAAGGATTGGTTGGTAGGCGTCACGAGGTTTAATGGACAAGATCCTTCTTATGAATTAGAAAAATTTATGAAAAATTAACTTTTTCAATTATGTCTTACATTGTATCATATTTCATGACAATTTTATTATATTATAAATAGGATGAGAAATTGAATCGGATTATCCAAACGCACATTCCTTTAGGAGATTATTTACAAGACTTTTTTTTATATCTTACTAATAATTGGGAGTGTTTTTTCAATATTTTGTCATTTTTATTGCTAAAGATTGTGAATTTTATTTTATTTATTTTACAGTACTGTCCTCCTTTGGTATCCGTTGTCATTCTATCTTTATTAGTATTGTTGATAAAGCGTTCTATAATTATTTCAATTAGTACTGCTATGGGGTTGTTGTTGATTATTAATCAGGGATATTGGCATGAAACAACAGAAACTCTATCTTTGGTATTGGTTTCTACAACTATTTCTATGATGGTAGGTGTTCCTATTGGGGTTTTAGCCGCTTGGTATCCAAGATTTTACTCTGTTATACGATTGCTACTTGACTCTATGCAAACTATTCCAACGTTTGTTTATCTTATTCCTGCATTGGTTATTTTTGGCTTGGGAATGGTTCCTGGAATGGTTGCAACTATTGTATTTTCAATTCCAATTCCAGTTAGATTAACTAGATTGGGTATTATTTCTACTCCTCCAATACTAAAAGAAGCAGCATGTGCATTTGGCGCAACTCCTTTTCAGATTTTTCGTAAAGTAGAGTTCCCATTCGCTATACCACAAATTGTAGCAGGTTTGACACAAACAATTATGCTTTCTTTATCAATGGTTGTGGTTACTGCACTAGTTGGTTCAAATGGATTAGGAGTTCCTGTATTGCGTGCTCTCAATACGGTTGATATAAGTAAAGGCTTTGAATCTGGTCTTTGTATTGTTATTCTAGCAATTATACTAGACCGTTTGTTTAGCATTCCAGATCCAAGGGATATGATATGAATGAATGTGCAGTAAAGATTCGAGATGTTGATATTGTTTTTGGAGAACATTCAAAAAACAATCGGAAGAGATCGAAATATAGCATTAAGAAATATGCTACAGATTCTGAATATGATTCTGTTTCTGCTGTTATTAAGGCTAATATTGAAGTAAAAAAAGGAGAAATCCTTGTATTGATGGGTCATTCAGGAGCAGGAAAATCTACTCTATTGCGTTCCATTAATGGATTGGCGCCTGTAGTCAGAGGTGAGGTGTTAGTTGATACAGAAGATGGATTTGTAAATCCATATGATACAGATGCAAATGTTTTGCGTAAATTACGGATGCATACTGTTTCGATGGTATTTCAGCAATTTGCTCTTTTACCTTGGAGAACCGTTGCTCGTAATGTTGAGTTGGGACTAGAGTTTCTTGATATTACTGATGAAGAAAGAAAATCTAGGGTTGCAGAGCATCTTGAAATTGTAAATTTGACTGAATGGGCTAATTGCAAGATTAGCATGTTGTCGGGAGGGATGAAGCAACGTGTAGGTTTCGCTAGAGCATTTGCTACAGGAGCTCCTATTTTACTTATGGATGAGCCATTCTCATCTTTAGATCCATTGATTAGAATGCGTCTTCAAGATGAGTTACTAACGTTACAAAAACAGTTAAAAAAGACAATTGTTTTTGTGAGTCATGATATAAATGAGGCTTTTCGTTTAGGTAATCGTATTGCTATTATGGACAGTGGACGTATTATTCAATGTGGGACACCACAAGAGATTATTTTAAATCCAGTTAATTGTTATGTTTCGGAATTTATACAAAAGCTTAATCCTATTACAGCACTTGTTGCAGGTGATATTATGCGTGTTTATTCGGAATGCGATGAAACTGATATCATCCATAAAATTACTCGAAAAATGCCTTTAATAGATATTATTGATATCGTAGCTAATAATGATTTGGAAAAGATTGGTGTTGTATCAGATGATAAATTAATTGGTGTTATTACCGCTATAGATATTGTTAAAGGTCTTTCTTGTTGTAGGAAATCTTCTGAATTTACAGAAATATAGCTGTGAAAATCATAATTATTAAAAATACGATCAATTTTCACAAAACTATTAAAATTTTATTTTTTAGAAAGCATAATTAAATATTGGAATATAATAAATTTTTTAAGCAAAAATCTATGTATTATAGAAAAATTTACTTTTGTTTTTATTCTGGTAGAGGATAGTTTACGAAACGGTTTTTGGGAATCGAAAATAGTTTTCCTGTTTCAATTTCTTGCATTGAACATAATAATGAAATTATTTTTGCAACCTTTTGTGGATGTGGTATGGTTCTTGGATCTTCTTCTGGCATAGCTTTTTCTCTCATTGATGTTCGTGTTGGTCCTGGATCTATGTTTATTATACGTAAATCAGTATTAGATGTTTCTTTGCTCCAAGTTCGTGCTAATGCTTCTAATGATGCTTTAGAAGTGGAATAAGCTCCCCAAAATGGACGACACTTGTGGGCAGCTCCAGAAGACACAATAATAGCTCGACCACAATGCGATTTTTTAAGCCAAGGATCAAAATTACGCATAAGATTCCAATTAGCCATGACATTAACTGACATGATATCTACGAATTCTTCTTCTTTTATTTGCCAAATAGGACTAATGGGGCCAAGAATTCCTGCATTAGCTACCAAAATATCTAATTTTCCCCAACGTTTTGCAATATATGTTTTGATTAATTTAATAGCTTTGCTGTCTTTTATATCAAATGACATGATATCTATTTTTTTGTTAATTTTTTCTATATTATTTTTTAGTTTTTCTAGTTGACTAATATTACGACCACAAGCTATGACATGTGCGTTAGATCTTGCTAATTCTAAGGCAGTATAATAACCAATTCCACTAGATGATCCTGTAACTAGTGCTAATCTATTATTGAGATTAATATTAGTGTCTAATTCTTTTTTTTGTTTAAAACTTATCATGTAGTAATAATCATAGATAATTCTTTATCACTATGTTGCGATTGTTGATCTATTAGGGGAGTAGGATAATCGCCTGTAAAGCAGTGATCAGAAAATGCAGGATTTTGTGGATCACGTGGTATACCACAAATGGCTTTATATAAGCCATCTACGGATAGAAATCCTAAAGAATCCACGCCTATAAAGTTACACATTTCTTGTAAAGAAGAATATTTATTAGCTAAGAGTGTATTAGGATCTGAAATATCTATACCGTAAAAGTCAGGGTACAATACCATTGGACTGGCTATCCTAAGATGCACTTCTATAGCACCTGCATTTCTTATCATTTGTACGATTTTAATGGATGTAGTTCCCCGAACTATTGAATCATCAATGAGTACAACTCGTTTCCCTTCGAGAATTGTATGATTTGCAGAATGTTTTAGTTTAACACCAAATGCTCGAATATGATGAGCAGGTTCAATAAATGTACGTCCTACATAATGATTTCTAATAATTCCTTGTTCAAAAGGAATACCACTTTCTCTTGCATATCCTATAGCTGCAGGAACTCCTCCATCTGGAATTGGAACAACGATATCAGCAATAACAGGAGACTCTGTTGCTAGATTTTTTCCCATATTTTGGCGAGATACATAAATGTTACGACCACTGATCATTGAATCAGGTCGCGCAAAATAAACGTATTCAAAAATACACATGCGTTCAGGATTTTTAGAGGGATTTTTATAAGATTTAATGGAGATAGAATTATTTTCTTGAAGTTCGCATACAATGGTTTCTCCGTTTTCTACATCTCGTATATATTTAGCTCCTGTGATTTCAAGAGCGCATGTTTCAGAACAAAAAATAGGTTTGCCGTGTAATTCACCCATGATTAATGGTCTAATTCCTATGGGATCACGTGTCGCAATTAATTTTGTACGTGTTAGAGCGAGCATTGCATATCCGCCATGTACATGTTGTAAGGAATCAATAAAACGATTAGAAGATCCTTTTTTTTGAGATTTC
The DNA here is from genome assembly GCF_036858155.1 of Candidatus Liberibacter brunswickensis. Taxonomy (NCBI): domain Bacteria; kingdom Pseudomonadati; phylum Pseudomonadota; class Alphaproteobacteria; order Hyphomicrobiales; family Rhizobiaceae; genus Liberibacter; species Candidatus Liberibacter brunswickensis. The sequence continues at coordinate 76,286 of NZ_JAAEJX010000001.1, forward strand.
GCAATTAGATGTAGTATAACTTCTGTATCAGAAGTGGATTGAAAAATAGCTCCACTAGAAATTAGTTTTTTTCGTAAAGATAAACCATTTGTAAAATTACCATTATGTGCTATAGCAATTCCTCCTACTTGAAGGTCAGCAAACAATGGTTGTATATTTCTTATTATTTGATCTCCTGTTGTAGAATATCGTACATGTCCAATAGCCATATTACCTGGTAATGAATATAACGTTTCTTGATTTGTAAAATGATCTCCAACTAATCCTAAGTGTCTTTCAGAGTAAAACTTACTTCCATTAAAAGATATTATTCCAGCAGCTTCTTGTCCGCGATGTTGAAGAGCATGTAATCCAATAGCAGTTAAGGTTGCAGCATCTGGATGTCCAAGTATACCAAATACTCCGCATTTATCGTTTATCTGATTATAATTTTTTCTATTAGAACACATTGATTTCAAAGGAGTATTCATTATTTCTTTCTATATATTCAATGATTTTAAAGGTTTTATTTATATCTTTATACAAAAAAATATATTAGATTATGTATATTGTTGATATGTATACATTGTAATAACGTACAATAAAAATTTTTAATACATACTAAAAATGAAAAAATTCATATATAAAAATTTTTTAAAAGTTAATATTTTTTTAATTTATTAAATAATTGATTTCAATTTTTTCTCCATATAATTTAAGTATTTCTTGGATATAGATTTTTGAATCCATTCAGGTTCGTTGCTTCCATGTACAACTAGATTCCAACATGAAAATGTAATTACAAGTAAAAATATTCCACGCACTCCTCCAAAAACACATCCTAATATCTTATCTAACAATACAGATCGAACATGAATTGGATTGCATACTATTTTTAATAGAATCGATACAATAGATAATATTACTAAGAATAATGTCATGATTATTGTGATAGTTGCTATTTGCTTACTTCTAAAATATACTGATATTTTCCCCAACAGTACTGGATATAGATAACGGGTTGTTATAGCGGCAACAATCCAGTTAGTCAAAGAGATCATTTCATTAAATATTCCTCTTGCCATTGCCAATAAAGATGAGATTAATATAAATACAAAGCAACCAATATCAAAGTATGTTATCTCCATTTTTAATTTAAACTCCTGGTTTAATCGTGGTTTTTATTTCTATTTTTTTAAGAGAAGTAATTTTTTCGACAAGATCACTAAGATTTTTGATGTATTGACAATCAAAAATTGTGGTTTTGCAATCTTCTTTGGAATTTTCTGGTAAAATTCCTGATAAAAATCCTATTTTCTCTGCTTCTTTTAATCTTTGTTGTACATGCCCAACAGATCTTATAGATCCTGATAAACTTACTTCTCCAAAATAAATAAAATCACTAGGTAGAGGTATGGATAATATAGATGAAATTAATGCGGCTGCAACTGCAACATCAGCAGCTGGTTCTGATATTCGATAACCACCTGCGATGTTTAGATGAACGTCATGATTGCCAAATTTAATATTGCAACGAGCTTCTAATACGGCTAAAATCATTGCTAAACGAGAAGAATCCCAGCCAACTACAGTACGACGAGGCATTCCAAGAGAAGTAGGAACAACCAAAGATTGTATTTCTACTAGTATAGCTCTTGTTCCTTCTATTCCTGCGAATACGGCTGTTCCTGGATATTTCGAGTCTCGATCAGATAAAAATATTTTAGAAGGATCGGAAACCTCTTGAAGTCCTTTATCAGACATCTCAAAAACACCTATTTCATCTGTTGCTCCAAAACGATTTTTTATACTTCGTAATATACGATAATCATATTGTGTACTACGTGTACCACCTTCAAAATATAATACTGCATCTACCATGTGTTCAATAACTCTTGGTCCTGCGATCTGTCCTTCTTTTGTAACATGTCCAACTAATACCATAGCAACATTATTCGTTTTTGCATATTGAATCATTGCTTGAACACTTGTACGTACTTGTATAACTGTTCCAGGAGAAGATTCTGCTGTTTGACTCCACAAAGTCTGTATAGAGTCTATAATAACAAGATCTGGTTTTTTATGTTTCAAAAGAGTCGCTATGATATCTTCAACATTGGTTTCAATAGCTATAGAGACGGAACTGTTAATGGTATTTAATCTCTGGGCACGCAATCTAATTTGTCCAATTGCTTCTTCACCGGATACGTAAGTAATATGGTGTTTTTTATATGCTAAAGCTGCTGCTGTCTGCATGAGTAAGGTAGATTTCCCAATTCCTGGATCTCCGCCTACCAGTATTACTGAACCGCGTACGAATCCTCCTCCTGTGACACGATCAAGTTCATCAATATGAGTATGAATACGAGATTCTTCTTCTACTAATTCTTCTGACAGCAAAACAAGAGGTATGGATTGACCTTGTTCAATCTTTTTACTAAATTTTGGGTAGCTTTCTTTCCTTGAAGTATCTTCGGAAATTGTATTCCACTCATTACATGAATCACATCTTCCAATCCAACGTGAATGAATTGCACCACAGATTTGACAAAAGTATTGAGATCTTATTTTTGCCATTTATTGGAATACCCCAAAGTTTTAATATTAATAATTAATATTAATTATATTATATAGAATAATTTTTATATATAAAATTTCTCATATCTTGTTCCGATTCGCACTAGAAGATCATGATTTGTGGTTCCAGATGAAATGGCAACATCATCTAATTTGATATTAGATCCAAAAATCTGTATATAATCTCCCACTTTTATGCCAGTAGAATCTGTGATATCAAACATTGTCATATCCATTGTTATTTTTCCTAAAATAGGAACTTTATAACCTTTAACAAATCCTTCTCCTCCTGGGAAGGCAAATATTTTATTATTTGAATCCAATTTTGAAAGGTTTAAGGGATAACCGTCGGCATATCCAACAGATGCAACAGCTATTATGCTATTGCGTGTTAATTTTTTTTGTCCTCCATAGCTTATGACTTCTCCAGCAAGCGCTTTACGTATTAGAATAATACGTGCCTCCGCGGTAGCAACAGTTTGCATAGGATGTGATGTATTTATTATATGATTTCCTCCATATAATGATATACCAGGACGAGTTAGCTGGAAATGATAATTTTGCCCGAGCAATATTCCAGATGAAGCTGCTAAACTTGCTTCTATTCCTTTATAGTATGCGATAATAGTTCTAAACTTATTTAGTTGTGAAAAATTCATATTAGAATTAAGATCATCGGCACAAGCAAGATGACTCATTATTAGAGATAGATTATTATATCTTTTATTAATATAGTTTTGTGCAAAATATAACGCTTCTTGTAGATTTAATCCTAATCTATTGAAGCCTGTATCTACTTGTAATGCGTAAGGATTATTAAATCCAAGAGACATTAACTTTAAATAATAAGACAGTTGATTGATAGAAGAAATAACAGGTATTAAATTTGAATCTAGTATAGTCTTTTCATCTCCTGGATATATTCCATACAAAATAAAAATTTTTGCTTTTGAAATATAAGAGCGTAGTTTTGCTCCTTCTTCTGCATCAGTTACAAAAAAATCTTGTGCTCCAGCATTGTAGAGAGCTAGAGATATTTTTTCAAGACCAAGCCCATATGCATTGTCCTTTACTACTGCTGCTGTTCTAGCGCTGCGAGAAAGTTGATTCATACTATGCCAATTATTTTTAATGGCTGTAAGATCGATTGTAAGTCTTAAAAATTTATTGTAATGCATGTGAAAATTTTTGTATTTATGGAAGATTGTGAAATTTTTTTATGAATGATTAAAATTTTCATTATTTTGATAAGATGAATCTGAAAGTGCAGAAAAACGTGTAAATTCTGCTTGGAATGCAAGAGTAACTGTTCCTGTTGGTCCATGACGTTGTTTTGCTATAATAATATCAGCAATCCCTTTTACTCTCTTGAGATCTTCTTGCCATTTTGTATAAGCAAGGATATCATTTTTATTCGTAGGCTCTTTGTTCTTTACATAATATTCATCGCGTATGACGAATAGGACTACATCTGCATCCTGTTCAATTGAGCCAGATTCACGTAAATCCGACAATTGAGGACGCTTGTTGTCACGATTTTCTACTTGTCTAGAAAGTTGCGACAGAGCAATAATAGGGATGTTTAGCTCTTTTGCTAAAGCTTTTAATGCCATTGTAATGCCTGTAATTTCTAGAACACGATTTTCTTCTATTTTCTTAGAAGTAGACATAAGTTGTATATAGTCTACAATTAGTAGATCTAATCCTCGTTGGCGTTTCAGTCTGCGCGCGCGCGTTGCTAACTGACTTATAGAAATACCGCCAGTTTGATCTATGTATAGTGGTAATTTTTGCATCACCTGAGAACAAGCAACAATTTTTTCATAGTCAGGTTGTGTTAGCTCTCCTCTCCTTATTTTTGAAGATGGAACTTCTGTTTGTTCAGAAATTATACGTGTTGCTAGTTGTTCGGAAGACATTTCCAAAGAATAAAATCCAACAATTCCACCATTAATGGTTTTATAAGATCCATCTGTTTGTAGTTCTTCTTTATATGCATCTGCAACATTATAGGCGATATTAGTTGCAAGTGATGTTTTCCCCATACCTGGACGTCCTGCAATAATTATCAAATCTGAACGTTGTAATCCTCCCATTTGTTTATCAAGTGTTTGAATTCCTGTAGAAATTCCAGCTAGTCTTCCATCTCTATTAAAAGCTTGTCCAGCCATATCAATAGCAGATGTCATTGCATCAGAAAATGTCTGAAATCCTCCATTATATCGACCATTTTCTGCTAAATCGAATAGTTTTCTTTCTGCTTCTTCTATTTGCATTGAAGGTGATGTTTTAAGAGATGCTTTGTAAGCAGAGTTTACCATTTCTTCGCCAATAGTAATAAGAGTACGGCGAATCGCTAACCCGTATATTGTTTTACCATAATCCTCGGCATTTATTATTGAAACTGCTTCAGAAGCTAGACGGGCTAAATACTGTGGTACTGTTAATTCTCCCAACATATCTTCAGTAGATAAAAAAGTTTTAATTGTAACGGGATTAGCTGTTTTCCCCATATGAATCAATTTACTTGCTATTTCAAAAATTTTTTGATGAATTACCTCAAAAAAATGCCACGGTTTTAAGAAGTCTGATATTCTATAAAAAGCGTCATTATTAACTAGTATAGCTCCTAAAAGAGCTTGTTCTGCTTCAATATTATTTGGGGATTCTCGATGCTTAGAGTAATCTTCTTTAGGAACAGACAAAATGATATCTTTAGCTTTATTAATCATTTCCTAGTTTCCAATATTTTTAAAATGTTTATACTAAAGAACATCAATAAAATTATTTATTAGCAATCTCAAGATAACAAAAATAATCCCCATTACTAATAAATACATTTACATTAGAGTATGATATAATATTTTTCTTTTGAACAAAAATTCAATATTTCTAGTGGATTTTCATCATAAATGACAAAATCCATGTTTATTCATATGAAATGTAAAAAATCAGCTTGTTATTTCTTCCTCATGTTCAACTGATTTTTCTTGTTTTACTATATCTTCGGTAGAACGAGCTATATTTATTCTTACTATAGTAGAAACATCAGCATGGAGCAATATCTTCACATCGTGTACTCCGATTGATTTTATTGTCGATCTCAAATCAATTTGCCCACGATTAATCTGGAAACCTTCTTCAATTAATAAGTCAGCTATATCACGACTGGAAACTGATCCATATAGATGACCTGTCTCTCCTGCAGCCCGTATTAGAACAAAATCTTTCTTTTCTAAAATTTTAGCGATTTCTTCGAATTTTACTTTTTTTTCTAGGTTATACGCTTCTAGATCTGAACGCTTAGATTCGAAAAGTATTTTGTTTTTTTCATTAGCTCTCAATGCTTTTTTCTGTGGCAATAGATAATTACGTGCATAACCGTTCTTAACATTGACTATTTCCCCCATAGATCCAAGATTAGTAATATTATGAAGGAGGATTACTTCCATTAGTTTTTCCTTTGCGCAAGTTTTTTACTTATAACATATGTTTTAGTGCGAGAAATATTTCACTTTATTATCATAAATTACGATGTGTCATCAAGCATTAAATCATGCAATTCATTTTGTAATAATATATAAAAATTAAGTTGCAATGCAGATAAGAAATATAAAGAAACGTTTCCTAAAACATACATAATTATACTTTAATTGTTATGTGATGATATACATTAAGAATAAACCACACTATTTAAACCATATTAAAATAACAACACACTTGTTATAAAAATATAATACTATTATCTGAGAGTATAATAATCAATTTTTACAACATATTTTTAGATATTTACGTAAGCAATTAATCCAAGATAACGTGCTCTCTTAATTGCTATAGCAAGCTCTCGTTGTCTTTTATGAGAAACAGATGAAATACGAGAGGGAACTATCTTCCCACGTTGAGATAAAAAGCGATTTAAAAGTCTAATATCCTTATAGTCAATTCGTAGAGATCCTTTCCCAGAAAAAGGACAAGATTTACGGCGATGACTTGTATGTCTACGTAACAAGGGGGTAGATGCAACTTCAGCCAATTTTAATAACTCCTATGATAAAGGTTTTTCTTCTGCAACATTCTGCTTACGATCAATGCTACGATCTTTTAAAAATCGATCGTTTCTATCGTCATGTCTATGCATTGTTAAAGATGGTGAATCTTCGTGAGAATCAACAGAAATAGTAAGGTAGCGCAAAACATTTTCGTCAATACGCATTTTTCTTTCCATTTCATGAATGGCGACAGGAGGAGAGGCAATATTCATTAAGACATAATACGCTTTACGATGTTTTTTAATTTGATAAGCAATGGTTCTAATTCCCCATTCATTTACAAGACGAACTTCGCCACCATTTTCTTTAATTAAGGATTGATAACGTTCAATCGTATCCTTAATCTGTTGACTCGGGATATCTTGTCGCAAGAGTAAAACATGCTCGTAGAGATTCATACTTAATTGCCTTTTTTAGCGTTTTTATTCCAATTTTTATTTATTCATCACATATATTTGATACATTAACGAATAATCTGGACTCTTCTAAAAAAATTTCTGTCTTCTTGCAAGAAAAATATTAGTGGACGTAACCAAAATACCCGTTAAAACCAAAACGGTATACGCATTTATTTCAAAAATCAAGAGGATGTCAAGCTTTATAATGTTCGATGTAGTTAGATTAATATAACTTCTACATTATTAGAAGATTATATTCTATGAGAATATTTTTATTTTTTATCTTGATAACTTGTGATTAATATTCATGAAAAAAGTTTTAACCTAAAAATGATTGATGGCATTAGTTTTAAATATATAGTTAAGAAAATATTTATTAACCATTTTTTCAGTTTTGGTATAATATGATTTTAAATATTTTAAAATTTAAAAATGATAATTCTTAAAGATATTGCAAAAAACATAAAATTGCCAACAGTATTAATTTTTTTATTAATTCTAATTTTTTAGTGATTCAGGATGTTTTAGATGCCAATTCCAAGAAGATTTTATTATATCATTTAGTGTGTATTGTGGAGTCCATCCTAAAATTTTTTGTGCTTTTTTATTATCTGCTACGAGAGAAGGGGGATCTCCTATTCGTCTTGATCCATAAGAAATAGGAAAATTGCATTTATAAATTGATTTAATAGAAGATATAATTTCTTCAACTGTATTTCCTATTCCAGTTCCAAGATTGAGAGTTATGTTATCTCCTCTATTTAATAAGTATTCTAATGCCATTATATGTGCTTTAGCTAAATCCAAGACATGAATGTAATCACGTATACAAGTTCCATCAATTGTTGAATAATCTTTCCCAAAAATTTTGAAAACATTTTGATATCCCATTGCTGTTTTTATTGCTAATGGAATAATATGAGTTTCAGGATTATGCCATTCTCCAATGACGCTATCGAATGTTGCGCCAGATGCATTGAAATATCTCAGTACAACAGATCGCAATCCATTTACTTTGTTGTGCTTTAATATTTCTCTTTCTACAACGTATTTAGTGTAGCCGTAAGGTGTTATTGCTTCTTGGGGCGTATCTTCTGTAATGATTTTGTTTTTGGGTATGCCATATGTTGCACAAGTAGAAGAAAATATAAACCTTTTTACATTTGCTTGTAATGCGATTGCTATAAGATTAAAACTACCCATAACATTAATCTCATAAAATAAATTTGGGTTTTTTATAGATTCACTGACGCTAGTCAAACCTGCAAAGTGTATTACAGATTTAGGTTTGTATTTTGCAAAAATTTTTTGAAGATTTTCATGGTCGCGGATATCTACCTTTTCTAATGGCCCCCATAAAACAAATTCAGCGTGTCCGCTTGACAAATTATCTAATACAATAGGCAAAAATCCTCTTTCATGTAGGAGGCGACAAGTATGAGCACCAATGTACCCAGCTCCTCCGATAACAAAAACGGTTTTATTTCTCATGGCAATAATTATTTATTCAAATCATATTATTATGGCAATTAAGTGATGATCAAAGTTTTACAATTAAGTTTTATATAAAAAATATTTTAAAATGGAATTTCATAATTTAATAAATTTCTTATAACTTATTAACTTTTATTAAGTATACGATCCATGGCAATGTTTATATTTTTTACCACTTCCGCAAGGACATTGATCATTGCGCTTAATCTTTCTTTTTTTTGATATGTTAGAGATATTTATCATGTTTGTTTTCGTGGCAATATGATTTTCAGTATTATTTGCTATATGATATGAAGAAGGCATTTTGCTATTTTCTGATTCATTGTTAATACTAGTCAAATTAATACGCATTATCTGAGAAACGACATCTCTTCGTAAATTATTGAGAAGCATATTAAAAAATTCGAATGCTTCTGATCTGTATTCTTGCAACGGATCCCGTTGTGCATATCCGCGAAATCCTATGATAGATCGCGAATGCTCTAACCTTGTTATATGTTCACGCCAGCAAATATCTAAAGTACATAGAATGATATGACGTCCTATGTCTTGCATTTTTTCTTTCCCAAGGGAATTTTCTTGGCATTTTACGATTTCGTCGATTCTTGTAATAATCCTTTTAGACATTTCATTATAATCTATGCCATCTTCATTTCGCCATTCTGATATAGGAAGATGGATTCTAATAACTTCATAAATTTCTTTTTCTAATTCCTCAATATCCCATTTTTCTGGATATGAGTTTTTTGGCATGCATTGTTCTATTGTTTTATTTAACGTTTCATAACGCATATCGGCAATAATTTCTAAGACATTTTTCGCATCTATAATTTCAAGACGTTGTTCAAAAATGATTTTACGCTGCTCATTAAGAACATCATCATATTTGAGTAGATTTTTCCTTGTTTCAAAATTACGTGCCTCAACTTTTTGTTGGGCACGCTCAATTGCTTTATTAATCCAGGGATGAATAATGGCTTCTCCCTTTTTAAATCCTATTTTCTGCAAAAAACTATCCATGCGAGATGAGCCAAATATACGCATCAAATCATCTTGAAGTGACAAATAGAATTTTGTCCTTCCGGGATCACCCTGACGTCCCGATCTTCCACGTAACTGATTGTCTATTCTTCTGCTTTCATGGCGCTCTGCGGATATAACATAAAGTCCTCCTGCATTAATAGATTTTTCTTTTAGAGATTTCACTTCCTGTTTAATTATGTGGATACGCTTATTCCTTGTCTCTTCGTCTGTAATATTAGATAGCTCGTATTCAATTCGCATAGCAGGATTTCCTCCGAGTTGAATATCGGTGCCTCTTCCTGCCATATTAGTTGCAATAGTAATAGTGCCAGGAATGCCAGCTTGAGAAATAATATAAGCTTCTTTCTCGTGATAGAGCGCATTTAGAATTTGAAATTTTTTAAATTTATGTTTTCGTAGTTGACTGGCTAGATATTCTGATTTTTCTATTGAAGAAGTTCCTACAAGAACTGGTTGGCCTTTTTTGTGAGCATCCATAATTTCCGCAATTATTGCCTCATATTTTTCTTCGGAAGTTCTATATATTTCATCATGTTCGTCAATACGAATTATTGGAGCATTAGTAGGAACTTCAATAACTTCTAAATTATAAATATTGGCTAGTTCTTCAGCTTCTGTTGACGCTGTTCCGGTCATTCCTGATAATTTTTTATATTTTAAAAAATAATTTTGAAATGTTATGGAAGAAAGTGTTTGGTTTTCAGGTTGTATATCAACACGTTCTTTGGCTTCTAACGCTTGATGTTGTCCCTCAGAATATCTTCTTCCTAGCATCATACGCCCTGTAAATTCATCAATTATTATAACTTCACCGTTTTTTACTATGTAATCTCTATCTCTGAAAAATATTGTATGCGCTTTAAGTGCATTGTTGACGAGATGGACTATTGCTACATTCTCAAAACCATAAAGGCCACCTGACTTTATAAGACCTGCATTGTGTAATAATTCTTCTATTTTCTCTGATCCTTTTTCAGAGAAGTTTACAGTTCGTTGTTTTTCATCAATTTCATAATCGGAAGGATGCAGGTTAGTTATAATGGAATCAATTTTTTTATATAAATCAGATTGATCTTCTACTGGTTCCGATATAATTAAAGGAGTGCGAGCTTCGTCAATTAGTATGGAATCTACTTCGTCGATTATAGCAAAATTGTGTCCACGTTGTACCATATCTTCTCTTTTATACTGCATGTTATCACGTAAGTAATCAAAGCCAAGTTCGTTATTTGTGATATAAGTTATATCGCATGAATATGCTTTTCGTCTCTGATCTTCAGATAGATCGTGAATAACAACACCTGTTGAAAGTCCAAGAAATTCATAGATAGGAGACATTGTATTGGAATCTCTACGAGCAAGATAATCATTAACGGTTACTACATGTACTCCTTGTCCAGATAATGCATTCAAATAGGTGGGAAGGACTGCTGCTAAAGTTTTTCCTTCCCCGGTTTTCATTTCTGCTATACAACCTTTGTGAAGGATCATTCCTCCTAAAATTTGTACATCAAAGGGACGCATGTTTATAGTACGACGAGCAACTTCACGCACCACTGCAAATGCAGGAACCAATAGATCTTCTAATGTTTCCCCATTACTAATTCGTTGTTTGAACTCTAATGTTTTGTTTGCAAGGGAATCATTTGATAATTGGGACATTTCTTTTTCAAGGTTGTTTATTTCAACAACTTTTGCATAATAAGGGTGCAAGCGTTTTTCATTAGAATATGTGAATAACTTGCCTGCCAGCTTTGATATGTAACTGATCATGAAGATGTTTTCCTCTTCGAAGAATACTCCGTCAGTTAAGAAGGTACTGTTGTTACCCAGGAATATTCTATATATTACGTATAAATATTTTGACAATAAAACAATTAGATACAATCATCTATTGTTTGATGTCAACGGATCCATATAATGTAATTTTTTTTTGTATATATATAATTTTAGCTTTACATGTTAGTATATGGTTTCCCCAATATATTATTTTGATTTCTAAGATTGCAGTATTATGTTAACATCTTATGATATTTTATAGATCAAAAAGAATATAGTTTTTGATAAATTAGATTGGATAAATTTTGTGTTGCCTATTACTTGTCTTCCTTTTATGTCACAGTCTCGTACTATTCCTACCCTACCTCCAATAAAAGGAGTGAAGTTGTCTACTGCTTCTTTAGGTATAAAATATGTTGGTCGTGATGATGTTTTTTTGATGGTATTTGATATGCCAGCATCTGTAGCTGGTGTTTTTACTCGTTCACTTTGTTCGTCAGCACCAGTGGATTTCTGTAGAGGTAATTTATCACATGGTATTGCGAGGGCATTGGTAGTTAATTCTGGTATTGCTAATGCATTCACAGGGAAAAGAGGTCAATATACTGTTAATTATGTTGCTAAATCTTTGTCTAATATTATATCTTGTAAGGAAAATGAGGTTTATATTGCTTCTACTGGCATAATAGGTGAGTTTTTAGATTCTTCTGTTTTTGATGGCGTATTTAGTAAAATGTTAGACGATGCTACTGATGACGCTTGGTTTGATGCTGCTAAATCTATGATTACAACAGATAATTATGCTAAAACTGCTACGCGTACATTAAATATAGATGGAATCAATGTGACAATTAATGGTATTGCTAAAGGGGCAGGGATGATTGCTCCTGATATGGCTACTACTCTTGCGTTTGTTGTAACAGATATTAGTATTTCTACTTTTGTGCTGCAAAGTCTTTTGTCAGAAGGAGTAGAGAATAGCTTTAATTCTATTACAGTAGATAGTGATACTTCAACTTCTGATACTATTTTGTTGTTTTCAACGGGTACTGTTTCTGGTAATATTTCTCCTATTACGGATGTAAATGACAGTCGTTTATCTTTTTTCCGCCCTGTTCTTTTTGATCTTTTAAAGGATTTAGCACTGCAAGTAGTATGCGATGGAGAAGGGGCTTCAAAGCTTCTTGAAGTAACAGTGAAGGGGGCTGAAAATTCTTTATCTGCGAAGAAAGTATCTCTATCTATTGCTAATTCTCCTTTAGTTAAAACTGCTTTTGCTAGTGGGTCTTTTAAATGGTGGGGTCGTATAGTTATGGCTGTTGGAAAATCTGGTGCATTAGTAGATCGCGACAAATTATCTATTTGGTTTGGAGATATTAGGATCGCAAACAACGGTGAGCCAGACACTGATTTTCCTCAGGAAGAGCTTGAATTGATAATGCAGAAAGATTACGTTCAGATCACAGTTGATCTTCAGATTGGAAATGGAGTTCATACTGCATGGACATGTGATTTTAGCAAAGAATATGTTCATTTTAATAGCACTTTTCAAAGTTAAAGTTCGAAAGATTTTGCTATGTAGATGGTGTGTCTGTTGTATAGTAAAAATACTTTTTATTTTATGCTAGAATTTGCTAAATTCCCGTAGGGAAAATATAGTTTTATGAGTGTAGATTTAAAAAAAACACTGTTGGTATCTTCATGCACAGTTTTTGAGTTAAGTGGGAAGTTCTTGATTTCTCATCGTCCTGAAAATAAATCATATGGAGGTTTTTGGGAGTTCCCAGGAGGAAAGATTGAAAATGGAGAAACTCCTGAAGATGCTTTGGTGAGGGAGTTATTTGAGGAATTAGCTATTGTAGTCAACCCGTCTTCTTTAGTTCCTATTACTTTTGTTAGTCATCCATACGATAGTTTTCATCTTTTGATGACTTTTTTGCTTGTCATGATTTTAAAGGTATTCCGCAATCTTATGAAGGTCAGAAAATACAATGGGTAACATTTGAAGATATTATAAATTATTCTATTTTGCCAGCGGACAAACCCCTTATCCCTGCTTTGCGTAACTATTTTCTACATGGGATAAATGAAATTTAGATTATCGAATAATTATCCTTTTTTTATTAAGAAGTATTTAACCTTAATGAAATACACATTTTATTGGGTTAAATAATATAAAATTCCATATAGGGAGAGAGATGGTGATCGAAAATAGTATTAATCCTATGACTTTTAAAGATAGGGTTGTTTCTATAGGTTTAAAATGGACAGCTGGTAACGTATGGCTTTTATTTGGTATAGTAGTAGTTTATTTTTCAATTTCTTTTTCAAGTCGTGTTGTTGATTATTATATAGAAAAAAATCATTTCTCTCATATAGAGTATAAAAATTCGTTTTATTAGGTGGTTTTTCTTTTTGATTTCGTCGTTTATATATGATTTCTTTATATCGATTATTATTAAAATTATCTTTTAAAGATGATAATTTAATATTATTTTTTTTGAGAATGTACATTTAGGTTATTCATCTAATTAGGCAAATTAAAATAATATTCTTGTTTATTATATTGATATCTCAATAATTAGTTTTATTGTCTAATGTCTTTTTTGAGTTTTGCCACAATTTTTGTAAAACAATATTGTTTTAACGTTAGAATGTAATTATTAATTATTTGTTCAAATATGAAAAAAATGTTTTTAATACAATAAGTAGTACTTGTATTAAATTTATTTAGTTAATAATATACTGTGATTCACTTTTTTTGAGCATTCTTTTTTAACCTTTTTTTGAAAGATTTTGTTGTGGCATGTAATCAGAAGATGTTAACTTTTTTGTGTAAAATATGGAAAATTTTTTGTGCTGTTAAAATGTCCGAAGCCAAGAAATTTATTCCTATGACCCTTATGATGTTTCTTGTATTATTTAATTTTAGTACTTTGAGACCTTTAAAAGATACTTTAGTTATCCCTAATCTGGGAGCAGAAGTGATTAGTTTTGTGAAGTTATGGTGTGTACTTCCTTCTGCTATTCTCTTTACTGTTTTGTATATGAAGTTATCTAATGTTTTAGATTCTGAGAAGATTTTTTATTCAGTAACTTGTTTCTTTGTTTCTTTTTTTGCAGTTTTTGCTTTTATCCTTTATCCTTATCGTGATTTTATTCATCCTTCTGCAAAGTCAATCTATATGATGGCAAATTCATTTCCTTATTTGAAATGGTTTATTTATTTGGCTGGCAAGTGGTCTTTTGCATTATTTTATGTTTTTGCAGAGCTTTGGGGTGCTGTGATGATTAATCTTATGTTTTGGCAATTTGCAAATAGAATTACCAAAACTGAAGAAGCAGCTCGTTTTTATGCAACTTTTGGATTGGTTGGAAATGTAGGATTGATACTTGCTGGTGGTGTTATAGTAAAGTTTTCAAGTCTTTCAAATGATCGTATGATTTTGTATTCTATGCTTACTTTAATATTTTCTAGTTGTTTACTTATGGCTATATACAGATGGATGAATGTATATGTTTTAACAGATCCTAAATATTATTCTCCTAAAAGAGGTAATATCAAGAAAAAATTACGTTTATCAGTAATGGAAAGCCTTAAGATGGCTTTTAAATCTAAGTATTTGGGATATATCGTTTTACTAGTTATTTGTTATGGGACTACTATTAATTTAGTTGAAGGTCCTTGGAAGGCGAAGATTAGGCAATTGTATCCAATGCAAAGTGATTATGCGTATTTTATGGGTCAGTTTGTACAATGGACTGGTATTGTAACTATTATATTTATGATCCTTGGTAGTAATATTTTAAAAAATTTTAGATGGTTCACTTCTGCTATACTAACTCCTTTAATGATATTGATCACAGGAGGTGGATTTTTTGTATTCTTTATATTTGAAAACAGTCTTTTGCCGATAACGAAAAACATAATTGATGTGTCTCCTATTGCATTCGCGGTTTTCTTGGGTGCGTTGCAGAATGTTTTGAGTAAGGCTACTAAATATACAATGTTTGATGCTACTAAGGAAATGGCTTTTATTCCTTTGGATGATGAGTTTAGAACCAAAGGTAAGGCTGTTGTCGATGTTATAGGGGGTAGGCTTGCTAAATCTGGTGGAGCTGTGATTCAGTTTGCTATATTTACAATCTGTCCTTTAGCAACGTTTTCTAGCATTGTACCTATTTTGACTGTTATATTTTTGTGTTTGATGTTTATTTGGATATATGTAGTAATTGGTTTAAATAAAGAGTATACCAAGATTATTAGTAATGAATAAGGTGTAATAAGATAAAAGATCCCCATTTATGGGGATCTTTAGGTATGAATTATGTATTAATCGTTATGGTATTTTGCTAATCATAACTTTTTTATTTATTACATTAAATTGTTTTTTCCTTATTTTTATTGATTTAATTTTATAAATACTTTTCTCTTTAAATATATATTTTTTTATTTAGAACCTATAGGCTTCCATCCAATCACGTAAATAATAGAAAAACTGGCAGTTACGTTTCTCGTAGAATCAGAATTTTCTTTTTCGTATATTTTGGAAGCAAGTTCGAAAAGTGATTTATGTGGAGGAATTTTGTTGCGATGTATAAGGGGATTAGACATCCCCATTTTACGTAGATCATGCATTAGATTAAACATTGATTTATAGTATACTGTATATGTTTCTTGATCTATTATAGGGGATATAAATCCTGCTTTCTGTATGAGTGTTCCTGTGCTTTTAATATCTATAAATGGAATAATGCGAGGACTAGCTCCGCCAGTTAATTTTGTTTCAGCTTTTAACAATGCTCTTCGAAGTTCAAGAAGAGTTCCAGTTCCGGGAATTGCAGCCAAAAAAACTCCTCCTGGTTTTAATATATGATTTATTTTTACAATCATTCCTAAAATATCATTTATGAGATGTAGACTCAGAGGAGATAAAATTAAATCAAAGGATTGAGAAATTGACGAAATTTCTTCAAGAGGACAACTTATGAATTCATCTTTTAAAGAAGAGAATTCTGTTGATATTTCAGCTCTAATCATACGATTAATTTTGTTTTGTTTTGTACAGGTATCTCCAACTATTCCTGTTATTCCATGTAGTTCTAAGGCATTTTCGAATCTTCTATCAATCATATTCAATCTAAAGGATATTTCTTTTGCTACTCTATCTAAAATAAAATAAGAAGAAAAACATTTTTGTCGAAAAGACCTTATGCGATTTCTATTAATTAATTTCATGTCAAAAATAATATTCATTATAGATCTTTCAATATATTTATTGGCATTATATTAAATTTTTCGTGGATCATTTATACTATTATCTTATGATATAATTTTTCTATTAAAAATTTAAATAATTAGATTAAAGATAGATATGAAAAAACTAACTATATATTTCAAGAAGATCTAAGAATATTAAATTTATACGGACTTGATAAAGAGTGATAAAATATCGTTAATTGGTAGAAGGCTATGTATGTTGTTCTTCCTTGATGTATAATCTGATATTAATTACTCGATAAAATACAACGAATGATTTTATTTTATTATGTTTTGAATTGTATAATTTATTCGTTATTAGTTTTTAAAATAGAAATAAAAGCATTTTGGGGTATATCTACTTTTCCAAAACGACGCATACGTTTCTTCCCTTCTTTTTGTTTCTCTAATAATTTTCGTTTACGTGTTATATCTCCTCCATAGCACTTTGCTGTTACATCTTTGCGGCGTGCTTTGATTGTTTCACGGGCTATAATACGGCCTCCTATTGATGCTTGAATTGCTATTTGAAACATTTGTTGTGGAATGAGATTTTTTAATTTTTCACATATTACGCGCCCACGTTTTTCGGATATAGATCGATGGACTAATATGGAC
This sequence comes from Candidatus Liberibacter brunswickensis, assembly GCF_036858155.1. Lineage (NCBI taxonomy): Bacteria > Pseudomonadati > Pseudomonadota > Alphaproteobacteria > Hyphomicrobiales > Rhizobiaceae > Liberibacter > Candidatus Liberibacter brunswickensis. The sequence continues at coordinate 93,484 of NZ_JAAEJX010000001.1, forward strand.
AAAGCATCTATTGTCTCATTATTTACCAGGATAGTTAGTTTTACTAGATCGCTATCTCTATAGTCCATTATATTGTAATCGAAAGATGCGTATCCTTTTGAAACTGATTTGAGACGATCGTAAAAATCAAAGATGACTTCATTGAGGGGAAGTTCGTATACTAAGATTGCTCGATTACCCGTTTGACTCATGTCAGTTTGTATTCCACGTCTTTCTTGGCATATTTTAAGAATAGATCCTAGATATTCGCTTGGTGTTATGATGGTTACTTTAATCCAAGGTTCTCTTAATTCAGCAATTTTAGTTGCATCTGGCATATCAGTTGGATTGCTTATTTCTAGCATGTTGCCATCACGCATGTATAGTTGGTATATAACAGATGGAGAAGTGCCTATGAGGTCTAAGTTGAATTCTCTTTCTAATCTTTCTTGAATGATTTCTAGATGGAGTAGACCTAGAAATCCGCATCTAAAGCCAAATCCTAATGCTGTGGAATTTTCTAATTCAAAAGAAAAAGATGCATCGTTAAGTCTTAACTTATTTATAGCTGTTCTTAAATTTTCAAATTGTGTTGCATCGACGGGAAAAATTCCACAAAAAACAACAGGTTGTATTGGTTTAAGCCCTGGTAAGGCGGAAGAAGTCGGCATATTGTCGTCGGTTATGGTATCGCCAACGCGTGTATGTGATACTTCTTTGATAGAGGCTATCATTACTCCTATCTCTCCAGGATATAATGTTTCGATATCTATCATTTTAGGTGTTAAAATGCCAATTCGTTCTACTTGGTATTTTGCATTGGTTCCCATTAATCTTATTGATTGCCCTTTAGTTAGTTGCCCGTTTATAATTCTAACTAAAACCATGACGCCAAGGTAGCTATTATACCAGCTATCGATGAGTAAGGCTTTGAGTGGAGAATTAACTCCTTCTGGATTTATAGGAGATGGTAATTTTTTCACAATCTTTTCTAGAAGTAATGGTATTCCTTCTCCTGTTTTTGCTGAGATAATTAGGGCGTCTTCTGTACTAATGCCAATTGTTTCTTCAATTTGTTTTTTTACACGATCTGGATCTGCTGATGGAAGATCTGCCTTATTGAGAACTGTTATAATTTCATGATTATTCTCGATAGCTTGGTAGACATTTGCAAGAGTCTGCGCTTCTACTCCTTGACTTGCATCTACAACTAGAAGAGATCCTTCGCATGCCGAAAGAGATCTAGAAACCTCATATGTAAAATCCACGTGACCTGGAGTATCAATTAGATTTAGTTGATAATTTTGGTTGTCTTCGCTCGTATAATTGAGGCGAACTGTCTGCGCTTTAATTGTTATCCCTCTTTCACGTTCTATATCCATATTATCAAGGACTTGAGAGGACATTTCACGTTCGGTAAGTCCTTTACAATATTGAATGAATCGATCTGCAAGCGTTGATTTTCCATGGTCAATATGAGCTACTATGGAAAAATTACGTATTCTTGATAGGGGAGTGCTTTTTTTCTTCATTCTATATTTATAGCAATAGATTATCATTGTCGCAAAAGAAAAAAGTTATAGTTCTCAAATTTTATGCCAAATTCAAGTTTTGATAATTTACAAGATATTTTATGGGAAGATTATTGATATAATATCATAAACATTTTTTGGATTGGTATGTTATTCGTTGTTTTGGGTATTAAAGTAATAAAATATTCTTGACTAAAAGATATAGTTGCTGCATGTTAGTGGTTAGTTTTGTTTATTAAAAGGGTAATATGGCGATTCGCAAGGTATTTAGGTCATCCAAAGTAGATGTAAGTTCCAAGGATAATTATCGTGTTAACGATGACGTGTTATTGCATAATCCTGAGGTTATTAAACTAATAACGTCTGATGGTAAGAATGCTAATGAGGTTAGCACTTCTGAGGCTTTGAAGATGGCTAGAGAAGCTGATTTAGATTTAGTTGAGGTTGATTCTTCGGTAAATCCTCCTATATGTAAAATACTTGACTTGCAGAAGTTGAAATATACTATACAGAAGAATGCGGCAGATGCGCGTAAAAAGCAGAAGAGTACTGGAATAAAGGAAGTAAAGATTCGTCCTGTTATTAATGATCGTGATTTGCAAGTTAAAATTAAAGCTATAGATGGGTTTTTGAGAGATGGTTGTAAGGTTAAGCTTCTTGTAAAATTTCGTGGCCGTGAGATAATGCATCATGATTTAGGTATAAAAATTTTAGAAGATATAAAGAAGCATGTTGGTGATATATCTAGGATTGATTGTGAGCCTAAATTAGAAGGTCGGCAGATGATTATGATTTTATCTTCGAAGTGTATTTAGTCTATTTTATCTGTATTTGCTTGACTATTTTTCTTAATTTGTGTATTTTCGGGGGGTGTTGTAGCCGTTCGTTCTAGTGCATTTTATGTTTTTGTTTTGATGTTGAGGTGATAAATGCCTAAAATGAAGACTAATTCTTCTTCTAAGAAGCGTTTTAGTATTACTGCTAGCGGAAAAGTTAGAGCTCAGGCTGCTGGAAAGCGTCATGGGATGATAAAGAAAACGAATAAGTTTATTCGCAACGCACGTGGTGTTATGGTTTTAGCGTCGGCTGACGCAAAGAAGGTTGTAAAGAATTATCTTCCTAATGGTATTTAGTTCTTTCAAGGAAGATGTTAAGTATTTTTGAGGTGATGAGATAATGGCTCGTGTTAAAAGAGGCGTCGTTTCTAACGCTAAACATAAAAAAGTTTTGAAGCTTGCTAAAGGATTCTATGGTCGTCGCAAGAATACCATACGTGTCGCAAAGGATGCGGTAGATCGTTCTAGGCAGTATGCTTATCGTGATCGTAGGGTTAAAAAACGTGATTTTAGATCTCTATGGATTCAGCGTATTAATGCTGCTGTTCGCCAGTATGATTTAAAATATTCTGACTTTATTGGTGGATTGAAGAAGGCAGGAATTAAAATTAATCGTAAGGTCCTTTCGGAGCTTGCCATAGATCAAAAACAATATTTTGAAAAAATCGTTTATTTTTATAAAAATAGTAGCGTTGAGAAAGATGTTATTGCCTCCGATCCTGACTTGTTGCTAAAAACAGCTTAGTATTTTGGGGAAAATATTTTGTTGACGTTTTGCTTTATCGTATTAGCTTTCCATTTTTTATAATTTGGTTTATTCTCCCCATTATTGTAATTGATCTTTGATAATTTATAGTGATGTTGGATGACTAAATCTGATTGTTTTGAAAATGATATTAAGAAGTTGATGTCGTGTATTTGCGATTCTATCGAATCTGCTAATGATATGGGTTCTCTTGACTCTATTCGTGTTTCGGCATTGGGTAGGAAGGGGTCTATATCTTCTCTTTTAAGAAATCTAAAAAATTTAGATTCAGAGCAGATTCGCTCTAAAGGGTCTATCCTGAATAAATTGAAAATTGATATTTCTGATAGGATATCTTCTCGTAAGGAGATTATACGTAATCGGTTAATTTCTGAGCAGATATCGTCTCAATCTATTGATGTTTCTTTGCCGGTTTTCCCTTCTCCGTGTTATAGAGGAAGGATTCATCCTCTGACGCAAGTTATTGATGAAGTAACTTGTATTTTTAGAGATATGGGTTTCGCAGTAGAAGAGGGGTCTGATATTGAGACTGACTACTATAATTTTACCGCATTGAACTTTCCAGATGGACATCCTGCTAGGCAGATGCATGATACTTTTTTCATGCCAGGAACTGTGGAAGGTAAGAATAAATTATTGCGTACGCATACTTCTCCAGTTCAAATACGTCTTATGGAGTCTCGAGAGCTGCCGATCAAGGTTATTATTCCTGGTAAAACTTATCGTAGGGATTCCGATGCTACTCATTCTCCAATGTTTCATCAGTTAGAGGGTTTGCTGATTAGTAAATCTGCTAATATTTCGAATCTCCGTTGGGTTTTAGAATCTTTTTGTAAAGCTTTTTTTGAGGTAAATTCGGTCGAAATGATTTTTCGTCCTTCTTTCTTCCCTTTTACAGAGCCTTCTTTTGAAGTAGACATTCGGTATAGTCGTTCAGGCAATATAATAAATTTTGGTCAAGGGGATAATTGGCTTGAAATTTTAGGATGTGGTATGGTTGATCCTAGAGTTTTGCGTGGTGTCGGAATTGATCCGGATATTTATCAAGGATTTGCTTGGGGGATGGGTCTTGAGCGTATAGCGATGCTCAAATATGGTATGTCTGATGTGCGTGATTTTTTTGAATCTGATATACGATGGATTGAGCATTATGGTTTCAATCCTCTTGATATACCTCCTTTGTTTTCTAGCTCAAAATAAGGATAATTTTCTGTGAAATTTACATTGTCTTGGTTAAAAGACCATCTTGATACAGATGCTAACCTTGAAACAATATGCAATAAATTAACTTCTATTGGTCTTGAAATTGAAAAAATTGATGACCGCGTTTCTTTATATTCTTTTACGATAGTGAAAATATTATCTGTGGAGCGTGTTGATGATTCAGATAAACTTTTTATACTTCAAATAGATGCTGGTAGAGAAGAGGCCGTTCAAGTTGTTTGTGGTGCTCCTAATGTTCGTGTTGGATTATTAGGAGTATGGGCTCCTCCTAGTAGCTGTATTCCAGAAAATAACATGAAGATTAATGTTAGCAAGATTCGTGGTATAAAAAGTATAGGCATGATGTGCTCTGAGAAAGAATTGATGCTTTCTAATAATTGTGATGGTATAATGGAATTGCCTGACGATGCTCCTATAGGAGGAAAATTAATCGATTATTTGAGCCTTGATGATCCAATTATTGATATTTCGTTGCTTCCTAATCGTTCTGATTGTACTGGTGTGCGTGGTATTGCATTTGATTTGGCTGCTACTGGTTTGGGAAAATTAAAAGATCTTAATAGTCCTATCGTTTCCACATTTGGATCTATCCCATTAAAGATTAAATTGGATCTAGATGATCCAAATTTATGTCAGGGATTTGCAATGTGTTTTATTAAGGGTATATGCAATGATGTTGTTTCTCCTATTTGGATGCGTCGAAGATTAGAAGCTGCTGGATTGCGTTCCATCAATATTGTTGTTGATATCACAAATTACATTTCTTTAGATCGAGGACATCCGTCTCATGTTTTTGATGCTTCTAAATTATCTGGTGACATTACAATTCGTCGTGCTCGTAAAGGAGAAAAGATCCTCACTATTAACGATAAAGAGTATGATCTTTCTCCTGATAATGTGGTAATTGCATCAGATGATTATGTCGAATCCATCGCTGGGATTATAGGTGGAAAGCGCACTTCTTGTGATCATAATACCAAAGATATTTTACTTGAATTTGCTTTATGGGATACACTTAATATAGCTCGTTCTGGGCAGCTTTTAGGTATTAATACTGATTCTAGATATCGTTTCGAGCGTGGAGTTGATCCTCAAGGTATGATTCCTCTGATTGAGCATGCTGTATCATTAATACTTTCTTTATGTGGTGGAGTAGCTTCTGGTATTTATATCGCAAAGAATGAAGAATATAAACCGCATAAGATTGTGTTTGTAAATTCCGAAGTTAAACGACTTTCAGGTGTAGATGTCCCTGTCAAAGATAGTTTGTGTATTTTAGAAAAATTAGGTTTTTCTATTGAGGAAGAGGATGGCCAGTTCATAGTTTCTGTTCCTTCCTGGCGAAGAGATATAGAAGAAAAAGCTGATTTAGTAGAAGAAATTTTGAGAATTTATGGTGTAGATCGGATAAAAAGTGAACCTCTTTATACTTCTGTGGAGGAAAAAACAAGTTTACCGTTGCAACATACTAGAATTAGTTATGCTAAGAGAGTTCTTGCTTCTCGTGCTATGATGGAAATGATTACTTGGTCTTTTATTTCTAAAAAGAGTTCAGTCCTTTTTGGGGGAGGTAATCCTGATTTAGAGATTCTAAATTCTATTTCTACAGAAATGTCTGATATGCGTCCCTCTATATTCCCTGGTTTATTTAGTGTAGTTAGATCTAATATTGATCGCTCTATTCCAGATCTTGCGATATTTGAGGTGTCTCATATTTATGAAAATGATACGCCTGAAGGGCAGAAGTGTATGGCCGTAGGTGTTAGAAAGGGAACTGCTTGTATTGAAGGGATTGGAAGATTTTGGTTTGAAAAATCTGGTAAAAGATCTAGAAATGTAGATGTATTTGATGCTAAAGCGGATGCGTTAGCTGTAATTGAGCCTTTTGTTTCAATCGATTCTGTTCATATTGAAAAAGTCTCCCCTTCTTGGTATCATCCAGGTCGTTCTGGAATGATTAAATTAGGTAAAACAGTATTGGGATATTTTGGAGAATTTCATCCTAAAATTCTGGATTTTTTCGGGTTATCTAATCCTATCTGTGGTTTTGAGGTTTATATTGATTCTATACCAATTTCTCAGAAGAAACATACAAATACTAAGGATATGCTACATCTTCCTTCTTTGCATCCAGTTAAGCGTGATTTTTCTTTTATAGTAGATCGATCTACTCCTGTTAGTATTTTGGTTGATGTAATTAAAAATGTTGATTGTAACGTAATAGTTGATGTTAGGGTTTTTGATGTTTTTGAAGGAGAACTACTAGAAAAAGATAAAAAATCTGTTGCGATTGAGGTTTTAATTCAGCCTTTGAAAAAAGCTTTTCGTGATGATGATGTTCAGGCATTGATGGATCGTATAATAAAAAATGTTTCTAAAAGAACTAATGCGGTTTTGCGTTCTTCTTAGGTGATTTTTCTTTAATACATTTATTGGTTTTAATAATCTAAGTATTTTTTATTTAAATTATTAGTAACGCATAGTAGTGTAAAAATTACGCAATTGACTGTTGCAATTCTATACATTTACTGCATTAAATACTACGTGTTTTTTATTATATTGAATTCTGAGGTTTATCGATCCAAGCAATTTTCTTATTTGTTCATGCGTATTTAATGATGGATTTTAACATCATGTTCTATTTACTATCATTTATTATCAAATAAAAATTAGAAATTAAATTATGCAAGAAATGAGTAATAATTATATATTAAATATTCCGCATACTATATTATTTTTAAAAAATCAATAAAGATGTGAATTAATTAAATTATTTATTGTACTTTAGTTAACTTTTACTTATGCCCATTACTAGGTTTCGTAGGATGCAGGATTTACTTTGGTTTTTTCTTTGTTTTCTGTATTGAGCATTTTGGGAAGATAATATTATCTTAGTGATTATTATATAAGTTAAGGATAAATCATGAAATTAAAAAATTTTTTTTTGGGTTCGGTTGCTGTTTTGTCGATTGTTTCCTACAGCGATTCTTTTGCGTCTGTTAGTAACACTAGGTCAGTAAATAATCGTTGTGTAGGAGGTTATAGTAGATTAGAGTCTTGGTTGCCTTGTATGAAAGTAAATGGGTCTATTTCTGGAAGAGTATTCAAGCAACATGCAAAGTCAGATGATAAACAAACATTTCCTTTAAGAGGAGAGATTGAAGCATCTTCTATGCATCCTACTAAGTTAGGTCCTATTCTTGGTTCTATGAAATGGAATGTAGAGACCTCAGATATTTTGGTGATGAAATTTGCTAATACTAATCTTCGTTCTCTTGCATTTGATCTTCCATCTGTCAAGCTTTCTTTAGATGAATTATATCTAAGTATGAGAGGAATAAAGGCAGGTCATTATAAACCTTGGAAAGATGAAATTAATCATGCTTATAAGGCTATTGTGTATAATAAGTCTTATAATGGTTTAGATAAAATGACATCTCTTTCATATATAAATTCTTTTCGTCATTTAAAAGCAGGTTTGTCTGCTGATCTTTTACAGAAACAAGATAATAAACAGGGCTTTGGTATTGGTTATATGGCTGCTTATAATGTTGGTAGGATGACTTCTACGATTACCGGTGGCTATGATACAGATACTAAGAAAGTGGCTGTACGCGGTAATATTAGTTCTCATATTGGTCCTCGTGGTACTGTCGATTTTGGTGCTATTTGGGCTAATGGTGCTAATTCTTATTATGATAAGTCTAAATATTCTGTTTTTGCTGGATATAAAGTTGATGTTATACGAAATGTGACAGTTGCTGCAGGAGCACAGTATTTTTGGGATGTTGATTCATTTACGGGAGATGCAGGCAAGAATTCTTGGTCTACTGGTGTTAATGCTACCTATGATATTCAGAGGAATTTTCAAGCAGAAGCAGCCATATCTTATGAACATAATGATAAAAAAAGTGGATTTGATTTATCGCTTGGTTTGAAAAAATCTTTTTAGTAAAAAGTATTTAATTTTTTGATTTTGGCGACCATATTGAGTGTGGTCGTCAATTTCTTTTTTTTATATTGACTTTTATGGATTTTTAATAGAGTTTTCTATATTTAAAATAACGGGAAATTTAATTTTAAATAGATTTATCATTTTCTTTTAATTAGCAATTATGTTGTTTCTTGCTTATTATATTTTTATAAAGAATTAATATGTCCAAATATTTTTCTTATCTCTCAAGTAAATGGTATCAAGAAGCTAATATAGTGCTGTAATAGATTAATAAAAAATATTATAACCATTCATTAAAAGTAATTTATTTCTTTCTTTAAAATCAGGGTCAATATCTTTCTGGAAAAACCTATATCATTAATTTATTAAGTACGTATTTTTAAACTAAATAACTAGTAATTATAAAATAGTTATAAAATTTATTATTTAACTTTCACATATTATGATGTACTTTTGCAAACATTTAAAATATATTTTTTAATAGTCATTTCTATTATTGCAATTTATTATGAAGTACATTTCAAGAAATATTGTGTATTGATTAATAATAATCATATAAATAATATATTAGCATTTATATATACAATAATTTCGATAATCTATTAAATTTGTATAATAAATTTTAGTAATATAATTAATTTTTATTTTTTCAATCCTTTAGCAAGCAAAAACATTTCTACTGATTCTGTGCGAGATGCCATTGGTTTAATATGGATAACTTTTTGAAATTTTTTTTTGAGCAGACAAAGTATATCGTTGGTCGTTCCTCCTTGAAATGTTTTCACAAGAAAATCACCTCCTGGATTCAACATTTCTACAGCAAAAAATGCAGCAGCTTCACATAAACTCATAGTGCGTAAATGGTCTATTTTACGATTGCCAATAGTCGGATATGCCATGTCAGACAATACAAGATCAGGCTTTCCACCTATTGCTTGATGTATAAAATCCCAAGATTCTAAATCTAGAAAATCAGATTTAAAAAATTTAACTCCTATAATTCCTTCCATTTCTAATATATCTATAGCAGCTACACGAATATTATTATCATTAGAACCAGTTATACTTGCAGCTACTTGAGACCAACTTCCTGGAGAAGATCCAAGATCTACAACACGCCTATTTGATTTAAGTATTTTATGTTTTTCATTAATTTGGAGCAATTTATATGCAGAACGTGCACGCCAACCTTCTAATTGTGCTTTTTGCACATAAGGATCATTAATATGACGATTCAACCAATTTCGTGAAGATTCTTGACAAGAGTTATTCTTTACTTTTTGAGTTAAATGACGTCTAAAAGAATCACTTGATGATTTGACCATAAATTTCGTTTATTCCTATACTTTGTATTTCAAAGTCATTGTATTATCAAGAGATATCTTTTTAAAGATATATTTTTTATATTTTATTATAACTTTTTAAAAACAAAAAAAATAATCAAAGGAAATATATTATAATGGCATTACCCTAATATTAATATATTGACAAAAACAATAGATAGGATTTAGGTTTTTAACTAACTTATGATCATAAAAAATTATAATTTTATATATATGTTCAAAATTAAAATAGTTTAATTTTTTGTATATTGGGGAATAGTTCAATGGCAGAACTACGGACTCTGAATCCGTCAATCTTGGTTCGAATCCAAGTTCCCCAACCAAACATAAAATTAATTTAATAACTAGAAAATATTTTTTTAAAAATTTCCTTAAATTTTTTTTACTAAAGTAAGTTCATTTACAGGAAGTATAACGTAAAAATTATATTGATAATTGTACCAACAAGTAATCTACTCAATAATAAAATAATGGTGGGCATGACAAGAATCGAACTTGTTACCCCTACGATGTCAACGTAGTGTTCTACCAATGAACTACATGCCCTTTTTACAATATTGCTATATTTATCTTTTCTAAAACATATAATTAAATTTCGTCAACTTATTTATTAGTTTTATAAATAATTTTATGTGGTTAACAATCGATTTACTTCATTAACAAGATCTCGAAGGTGAAATGGCTTGGAAAGTACTTTTGCATTTTTAGGAGCATTAGAATCTGGATTTAAAGCGACGGCAGCAAAACCTGTAATAAACATTACTTTTAAATCTGGATCTAATTCAGTTGCTCTACGTGCTAATTCAATACCATCCATTTCTGGCATGACAATATCCGTTAGAAGGAGGGAGAAAGGTTCTTCTCGAACTTTATCATATGCACTAGCTCCATTATTACAGGAGATAACTTCGTAACCAGCTTTTCCTAAGGATTTTATTAAGAAACGTCGCATATCATTATCGTCTTCAGCGAGCAAAATTTTTTGATTCATCGTATAGAACTGCTATTTTAAAATACTAGTTTGATTTTTATATTGTTTAAATGACATTACTATTAATCTAAATAGTAATCTCTCAACGTAACAATTGGTTCTTCAATTGTAATAAACTATTAATACATGAATGAATATTTTATTTCTAGATATTATGTATAACGAATCTATTATCTTTAACAGTTTTGCTTTTAAATGGTAAAAAATATTATTTTTAAAATACAAATACCTTTATAATTAAGATCAAAAATAATACAATTTATAGTTAATATTTTCATCTCTATTAATCTTAGAATTTTTAAATTTTTATATGAAAATATTATTAGATGTTTATTTATATGGTTGAAATCATATAATAAAATAAAAATATTTGATTCTTGAAGATGATCATTGTATGATTTTTATTTTTGATTTATAGTGAAAAAAGTTGTTTTGTTTGTATACTTAGTGACAGGAGTTTGTGAATAATGATCAGATTTAAAATACCTCAAGTTACTTTCAATACACGTGTTAAAAAATCGTTAAAAGATGGTTCTCAATCTTTCCAATGGCAAGATGTAAGTACAAAAGATCTTTTTTCTGGAAAAAAAATATTTATTTTTGCTTTGCCAGGAGCTTTCACTCCTACTTGTTCTGACCATCAACTACCTGGATTTGAAAAGATTTATAGTGAATTGCTTTCTCACGGAATTGAAGATGTTTACTGCCTTGCTGTTAACGATGCTTTTGTTATGAATGCTTGGGGTAAGAGTTTGGATATTAAGAATGTTAAGTTATTACCTGATGGTTCTGGTGAGTTTACACGTAAAATGGGGATGCTTGTACGCAAAGACAATGTAGGATTTGGTTTTCGTTCTTGGCGCTATGGCGCTATCGTAGAAGATATGGTAGTAACAGATTGGTTTGTAGAAGAAGGATTGTCTGATAATTGTGCTACAGATCCTTATGAAATTTCTTCTCCGGAAAATGTTTTAAAATTTATTAAAGAAAATAAAAAATAATTTTCTTTATGAATTTACAATAATAAATATGACAATAAAATTAGCGCAGTAGTATTATTGTTTGTATTTTATTTTTTTGTATTGGTGATAGGTATGGTAGTTCATAGATTAACTGGCTGATATAGTATAAAAATATGATAACCGATAATGACTGAGTATAATTTTCTAAAAAATGAAATTACTATTCATAGTACCACGAATTAGTATTTTTTTGGTGCCCAGGAGAGGATTTGAACCTCTATACCTTGCGGTACAGGTACCTGAAACCTGCGCGTATACCGATTCCGCCACCTGGGCTTGATTTTTATATATAATTTTTTTTATTCTAAATTCTTTTAATTATATCTTCTAAAGAATAGTTTCTTTGCTGAATAAAATATATAAGATGTTTTGTTTCGTAGTCAACTTTATTTATTTTTGCTATAGTGATTATGAAGGATGTTTTTGTTGGATTTTGATTGATTTTTAAAGTTTTTGTTAATATTCTTAAAATAATTATTATTATGCTGATTTTTTTCGTTATTTGATAGATATCTTATTTAGATATATAAACAGGTATCTATATAATATTTTTTTGTTTTTACATATGTACATAGCAATACGTATAATAAAATCCATTATTGGAAAATTATTTTATTACCTTTATTCTGTCGTTTGTCCAATTTGTAATAGAACAATAGATAGTCGTTTTTGTTTATGTTCGTATTGTTGGTCAAAAGTTTATTTTATCACTTCTTACGATAATATCTTAGAAAATAAAAAGAATAATTTTTGTACAGATTTTTTGGACTTTTTTCAAGATAATGTGTTTTTAGATAACATACGTTCTGTAACTGTTTATTGTGATATGTCATGTGTTTTAGTTCGTCTTTTAAAGTATCATGATAGAACTGATTTAGCTATTATGATGGCTCAGTGGATGTTTTCGTTCTGGAAAAGATTTAATAATGGATTCTGACTTAATTGTTGCTATTCCATTACATTATTTTCGTCTTATACATAGACGTTACAATCAGTCAGCAGAGCTTGCACGACTTATCTCTAAATATTCAAAAAAACCATTTATCCCTGGAGTTTTAGTGCGTAATCGATTTACTAGACCACAGGTAGATTTATTTATCCTTATCTGCTAGAAAAAAGAACTTACGTAATGCTTTTAATGTCTCTAAACGTGCCTATAAATATGTTTCTGGATTAAAAATTATTTTAATAGATGATGTTTATACAACAGGTTCAACGGCAAAATATGCAGCAATTGCATTAAAAAGAGCAGGGGCTTTAAAAGTGAGTATCCTAACTTTTTCTAGATCACTAAAAAATTGATTCTTTAGTGATCTTAAAAATTATTCTAAATATTTATAATTAGTCATAAACATTTTTTATTTTGAGACCATCAATTTGTGATGCAATGTATGCAACAACTTTTATGTAGTTTTTAGAATTATTCCAAATTTTTAATTTTTCAAAATTTTCTTCTTTAGGTTGATATCCTTTACCTCTTATCCATCCATTGCCTTTTAAAAATTTTGCAGTTGATTCAATTGCATCTACCTTAGAGTTTATTAAATCTGCCCTTCCATCTTTATCTGCGTCTACTGCAAATTTATCGACATTGCTTGGGAGAAATTGAAATTGTCCAATTTCACCATGAGTTGCACCAAGGGATTTAGTGGATATAATACCCTTCTCCATTAGAGAAAGGGCTGCGTAAAACTCTCTAGTAAATAATTTAGAACGACGACAATCATAGGCAAGAGTAGCAAGGGTTGAAAATATAGGAACATTACCTAATTTTTCACCAAATTTACTTTCTAATCCCCATAAAGCCATTAAAACACCTGCAGGCACTCCGTATTTTCTTTGGATATTTAGGAGAAATTTATCATACTTTTTTTGCATTATTTTTCCATTTGCAATAATTTCCAAGTAAGATATGTTTTGAAGGTATTCTTCAAAAGTTAAAGTTGGTTCAGTAAATTGCTTTCTATCTGCTATAATGGTTTCATTTCTATATTGTATACTAGAAAATACTTCATTGACGACTTTTGAACTAATGCCTTTATTTAAAGCTTGCTCACGTGTTACTGAGATCCATTCGTTAAAATTATCAGCATTGTCTGAAGAACAAATTGCTTGGGAAATTACTGGGTAAATTGTTGCTAATAAAAGTATTAATATTGATTTTGTGTTTTTAAAATACATCACTAAACCTTTCTCCTATATATAGATAAACTAAAGGATAATTATTATCGTTTGTCTCAATCTTTTTGTATTAACAGTTCAGCAATTTGCACAGCATTTAATGCTGCTCCTTTACGGAGATTATTTGCAACAATCCATAAATTAAGTCCATTTTTAACAGTATGATCTTTTCTAATTCTTGAAACAAACACGATATCTGTATCTATGCACTCAATAGGCGTTGTATATTCATTTTTGCCTGACTTGTCTATTATTATACAACCTGGAGATTTATTAATAGCGTTTATTGCACTCTCTACAGAAATATTTTTTTCTAATTCTATATTTACAGATTCGGAATGACCGATGAATACAGGAACACGGGCAGCTGTGCAGTTAACCTTTATGTTTTTATCTAAAATTTTTTGTGTTTCTACTAAAACTTTCCACTCTTCTTTTGTAGAACCATCATCCATAAATACATCTATGTGCGGAATTATATTAAACGCAATATTTTTGGTAAAAACATGATTTTTGATTTCTTTTTGTGCTAGAACAGCTTCTGTTTGAGTGAAGAGTTCATTTATACCCTTTCTCCCAGCTCCAGAAACAGATTGATATGTCGAGACGACAACACGCTTGATTATTGCAAGATCATGCAAAGGTTTTAATACTACTACAAGCTGAATTGTTGAACAATTAGGATTTGCTATAATATTTTTACGAGACGCCAAGGATATCATCTCAGGATTAACTTCAGGCACAATGAGTGGAACATCCGAGTCATATCGCCATGCAGAAGAATTATCTATAACAATACAACCTGTAGAAGCTATCTTAGGGGACATTTGTTTAGAAAACGCATGTCCTGCTGACATAAGACAAATATTTGTACTAGAAAAGTCATAGGATTGTACATCCTGTACTTCAATCTTTTTATCCCCAAATGGAAGTTTGATACCAATTGAACGTTCGGAAGCTAATGCTACAACTTCACTAATTGGAAAACCACGCTCATATATAATATTGAGCATTTCTCTTCCAACATTTCCTGTTGCACCAACAACTGCTATTTTGAAAGTCATAATGCTATCTTCTTTTCAATAGACTGACATGTTATAATAATTTTTTTAAGTACTTTATTTTAAAATAGTATTCTAGATAATATAGTAAAGAAAAGATTTGATAAAATCAATGCCTCCGTAATAATCAGAAATTGTTTAAATTTAAAAATTTTGTATTAATAAATAACAATTGAGATTATAATAAATAATTATTAATTTATCGTTAAGTCCTTGATATTATGGCTTTTTCAATTATTCTCCGCACATTGTTTTGTTGGGTTCGGGATTAATTGAAGCAGAAATAACCTTAGAAGCAT
>NZ_JAAEJX010000019.1:2500-5819 GCF_036858155.1 Candidatus Liberibacter brunswickensis
TCCGAATGGGGCAACCCACCTTAGATGTCTAGGAAACTGTACTATACGGTTTAATTTTCTAGGTATTTGAAGGTATCTTTATCTGAATAAAATAGGGTAAAAGAAGCGAACGCAGGGAACTGAAACATCTAAGTACCTGTAGGAAAGGACATCAATTGAGACTCCGTTAGTAGTGGCGAGCGAACGCGGATCAGGCCAGTGTTATTGAAAATTTAAGTAGAATTATCTGGGAAGGTAAGCCATAGTGTGTGATAGCCCCGTATACGTAATAATTTTCTTTAACCTTGAGTAGGGCGGGACACGTGAAATCCTGTCTGAACATGGGGCGACCACGCTCCAAGCCTAAGTACTCGTGCATGACCGATAGTGAACTAGTACCGTGAGGGAAAGGCGAAAAGAACCCCTACTAGGGGAGTGAAATAGACCCTGAAACCGAATGCCTACAAACAGTCGAAGGCCGCAAGGCTGACGGCGTACCTTTTGTATAATGGGTCAACGACTTAGTGTAGCAAGCAAGCTTAAGCCGATAGGTGTAGGCGTAGCGAAAGCGAGTCTGAATAGGGCGTTTAGTTTGTTGCATTAGACCCGAAACCGAGTGATCTAGCCATGAGCAGGTTGAAGGTTGGGTAACACCAATTGGAGGACCGAACCCGTATCTGTTGCAATAGATTGGGATGACTTGTGGCTAGGGGTGAAAGGCCAATCAAACTCGGAGATAGCTGGTTCTCCGCGAAATCTATTTAGGTAGAGCGTTAACTGAATACCCTCGGGGGTAGAGCACTGGATAGGCTATGGGGGCTTACCGCCTTACTGATCCTAACCAAACTCCGAATACCGAGGAGTAATAGTTGGCAGACACACAGTGGGTGCTAACGTCCATTGTGGAGAGGGAAACAACCCTGACCTCCATCTAAGGTCCCGAAGTCATGGCTAAGTGGGAAAGGATGTAAAGATCCCAAAACAACCAGGATGTTGGCTTAGAAGCAGCCATCATTTAAAGAAAGCGTAACAGCTCACTGGTCTAGATAAGGATTTTTGCGCCGAAAATGTAACGGGGCTCAAGCCATGCACCGAAGATGAGGATTTGTTTATTGTTAAAGATAAACAAGTGGTAGCGGAGCGTTCCGTAAGCTGATGAAGGAGGATTTGTGAGAACCTCTGGAGGTATCGGAAGTGAGAATGTTGACATGAGTAACGATAAAGAGGGTGAGAAACCCTCTCGCCGAAAGACCAAGGGTTCCTGCTTAAAGTTAATCTGAGCAGGGTTAGCCGGCCCCTAAGGTGAGGCGGAAACGCGTAGCTGATGGGAACCACATTAATATTTGTGGGCCTGATGGAAGTGACGGATCAAGTAAATTGTACATTTTTATTGGATTAGATGTGCTTTGAATTGGTTCCAGGAAATAGCTCCATCGTATAGACCGTACCCGAAACCGACACAGGTGGTCAGGTAGAGCATACTAAGGCGCTTGAGAGAACTGCGTTGAAGGAACTCGGCAAATTGCACGCGTAACTTCGGGATAAGCGTGACCTTTTTTTGGGCAACCAATAGAAGGTGTCACAGACCAGGGGGTAGCGACTGTTTACCAAAAACACAGGGCTCTGCGAAGTCGCAAGACGAAGTATAGGGTCTGACGCCTGCCCGGTGCTGGAAGGTTAATAGGAGGGGTGAGAGCTCTGAATTGAAGCCCCAGTAAACGGCGGCCGTAACTATAACGGTCCTAAGGTAGCGAAATTCCTTGTCGGGTAAGTTCCGACCTGCACGAATGGCGTAACGACTTCCCCACTGTCTCCAACGCAGACTCAGTGAAATTGAATTCCCCGTGAAGATGCGGGGTTCCTGCGGTTAGACGGAAAGACCCCGTGCACCTTTACTATAGCTTTACATTGGCGTTTGTTTTGATATGTGTAGGATAGGTGGTAGGCACTGAAGCAAGGACGCTAGTTTTTGTGGAGCCATCCTTGAAATACCACCCTTATCAAAGTGGATGTCTAACCGCGCTCCGTTATCCGGGGCCGAGACATTGTATGGTGGGTAGTTTGACTGGGGCGGTCGCCTCCGAAAGAGTAACGGAGGCGCGCGATGGTAGGCTCAGAGCGGTCGGAAATCGCTTGTTGAGTGCAATGGCATAAGCCTGCCTGACTGTGAGACTGACAAGTCGAGCAGAGACGAAAGTCGGTCATAGTGATCCGGTGGTTCCGAGTGGAAGGGCCATCGCTCAACGGATAAAAGGTACGCCGGGGATAACAGGCTGATGACCCCCAAGAGTCCATATCGACGGGGTTGTTTGGCACCTCGATGTCGGCTCATCGCATCCTGGGGCTGGAGAAGGTCCCAAGGGTTTGGCTGTTCGCCAATTAAAGCGGTACGTGAGCTGGGTTCAGAACGTCGTGAGACAGTTCGGTCCCTATCTGCCGTGGGTGTAGGAATATTGACAGGATCTTTCCCTAGTACGAGAGGACCGGGATGGACGTATCTCTGGTGGACCTGTTGTTATTCCAATAGCATAGCAGGGTAGCTAAATACGGAATGGATAACCGCTGAAAGCATCTAAGTGGGAAACCAACCTGAAAACTAGTATTCCCTATCAGAGCTGTGGTAGACTACCACGTTGATAGGCTGGATGTGGAAGCTAGGTAACTAGTGAAGCTTACCAGTACTAATAGCTTGACTGGCTTGATTGCTCTTATTGTCAATAGTCATGATTTTTTAAGACTTTTTTACATTCGTTTTTTATAGACTTGGTGGCTTTTGCAGGGTTTCTGCACCCGTTCCCATTCCGAACACGGCCGTTAAATGCCCTAGCGCCTATGGTACTTCATCTTAAGATGCGGGAGAGTCGGTCGTTGCCAGGTCTATAAAGAACGGATTATTTTTTAGTAATGATAAAAAATATTATCGCGGGGTGGAGCAGTCCGGTAGCTCGTCAGGCTCATAACCTGAAGGTCGTGGGTTCAAATCCTACCCCCGCAACCATTGTATTATGGATATCCATCATAATGAACCAAATAATAAAAAAACAAATTGTTGATTCTTTAAAGGTATTGTACATACCAGGAGAAAAAAATAATATCGTTGATATGAAAAGACTATCAAATATCTTTATAGTCCAAAATACTGTATATCTTTCCATCACAGTGCCAAAAAATATCGCACAGCAATTGCAGTCCTTGCGATTGAAAGCACAGCAAATAATACAAAGTATTCCGAATATACGTAATGCTGTCGTTACGCTAACAGAAAATAAAAATCAAAAAATAATACATAATAAATCAAATATTAATGCATTCATAGCTGTGGCTTCCGGAAAAGGAGGGG
>NZ_JAAEJX010000020.1:0-5160 GCF_036858155.1 Candidatus Liberibacter brunswickensis
CTCCAATATGTGATCCCACTTGTTGCTTATAAAACCATCTAGCAACAAAACTCTTAAATACTCGTCCTAAACGTTCTCCTTTATCTAAAAACCAGATTTGCCCCCATAAGTCGATTAAGCCATTAGGCGAAGGTGTCCCTGTAAGTTCAATAAATCGTTCAGTTTTCCAAGCAACACGGGCTAAAGCTTTAGGCATTTTGCCTCCTTGGTGCATTCTGAAAGATTTAAGTTTTGTACTTTCATCTACGACAATACAGGAAAAATTCCATTTATCACCGATTTCTTTAACTAACCAAGGTATGTTCTCAAAATTGGTAATAAATATTGATGCCTCGGTGGCTAAAGCCGATTGTCTTTTTTTGATATCACCTGTAATGATAGAAATTCTCATATCACTAAAAGCACTCCAACGTTTGACTTCATCACTCCACACATTTAAGGCTACTCTTAAAGGTGCAATGATTAGAATAGGGCGAGGATCAAGTATTCGAATATAAGATAAGGCGAATAACACACTTATAGTTTTACCCGATCCCATAGGAGACCAAATCGCACAACGATCATGACTTAAAATCCAATCAACTATTTTAATTTGATGTTCTGCTAGTTTCAGTAACATTGCAAAATTTCCAAAAAATTATCGACTTCAGAAGCCGATGACAGAACTTCAACTCTTTGTTTGTAGTCTTTAAGCCTCAGTATTTCTCTTTTTTGAGAGGTTGATAATCTACCTCCTTGCTTTTTCAGCTCTATCCAAAAAGCAACTCCATTTGGAGTTAGGATTAATCTATCAGGACAACCTCTATGACTAATGAATTGTACCTTACGTACAAAACACCCTTGTGCTTTAGCCCCTATAACCAAACGTTGTTCTATCTGAGCTTCTGAGATCATTTACGATACCTCATCGCTTCATAACCTTCGGCTTTTAGTGGTAAACCCGTAGCCCAAATAGGAGTTTCTGACATCAAGGAACAAAGTTCAGATACGTTATAACGATCCTTGTTTGGAGCTTCCGTTATTAACTCATCATGAACACTCAAGACAATGTCATAACCCATCAAATGAACGTTCCACATACCATTGGCTAAAATATCACGACTTACCGCTTGAACTATATTCTCAACAAGTTTACCCCCATAAGTTTTTTCTCTTAATTCTGCTTTTAACGTGCTTAAATAGCTCAATTCTTTGTTATATTGAGGATAAAAATAAGAAAGATAGCGAGAAGAAGGCAATTCAATCTTAACATTTTGTTCTTGTTTTTTTATGGTTAAAAAAGGATTAATTCGTAAAATGGTGTTATCTGACTTTAAGATTTCTTTAAAAGCGTTCTGCATCAATTCCCACAGTTTCACTACTTTAGGGTGTTTTGCTCGCCATGCCGTTTTTAGAAGTTCGCAAGCAGTTCCAATGAACAAATCATCAATGCTGTTATTAGGGTGATGTTCTTGCATCCATAACGCCATACTTTCGGCTTGTTGCCAATCATCACTTAAAGCTGTCAATTTGACTTGTTCTGCCATGGACTTTAAATCCATTCCTGTTCCTTGAGCCATGGAGATGAAAGCTCTAGCACCACCTTGATAACCTAGTGCTAATTCCATCACTTTACCAATAGCTCTTTGGTCTTTAGTCACTGCGGAAACTGGAATATTAAAAGCTTTAGCATAAGCTAATTTGTATATATCATCCCCTTGTGCAAAAGCATCTAATTTCCATTGTTCACCTGCTACCCAAGCTAAAACACGAGCTTCTATCCCGCTTAAATCCGCAACAATAATCTTTTTCCCTTGGGGTGCTATGATACAAGAACGGACACAATCACTGGCTTTTTCAATAGGATTTTTTACATCATCTACGTATAAAAACTCATCAATAGCTTGTTCAATCTCTGCATTTGATCGTTGGGGACGAGGAAGATTTTGTGGTTGAAAAACTCTTCCTGCCCAACGACCCGTTCGACTTGCTCCGTAAAATTGTAAAGTTCCCCTAAGTCGTCCATCTTTTGATGTGGCTTCAAGCAAAGTTGTGAGTTTACGAGGTGCTGAACGAGATGCATCCAATCTGTTCTTTAAAAGCTGAGTAGCTCTAGAGCTTAAATATTGACATTTTAAGATATTTAGTATCGTTGCTTCTTGTAAATCGGGAAGATCTATATGTTCATAGTCCAATAACCATTTAAGAAACGCACTTACACATCTAGATGAATATAGTTTGCCTTCAGTTAAATCTCGTATTTCTTGATCAAGTTGATATAGCCAGTTTACAACAAAATTATCCGCTTTTTTGGCTAATTCTAAATCTATACAATAGCCACGATCATTAATCTCTTGATCTAAGATCCACAACGATTCCTCACTTTTGGGAATAGGAGGTAAACGTTTAAAAATCTCTCTACAGGCTTCAACATCTTTTTGACAATATTGTTTAAATAATTCCCAATATTCATTCCTTTTTGGTTGGAAAGTTAATTCACCATAGCAATAACGACGGATCAGTTTTTTACCTTCAATAGCCATTTTGCTATATTCTTCAGGTAGTTTAAGAACTTGACAAACAGATTCTAAGGAAGCAGGTAATCCTGTGAAACGCGATCTAACCATAGTGCATTTCCAACGATGAAGGGGGATAGTAACAGACAAACAATGTTGGAGACATACACGTTCAAACGAACTATTATGAGCAATTAAGTTAACATCAGGATCATTTAACGCTATTTGCAAATCAGTAGGTATATTCTTATTTTTTGTAAGATCCCAACATTGAACCGTTTGATCATCTAATGCATATGCTAAAAGCAGAATTTCCGCATGTTCAGCATATGCATATGTCCCTACATTCTTAATCTTCAACGGACTGCGGGTCTCAATATCCAAAAAGAGGTTTTTAGACATTAAAAAGGATCATCCGATGATACAGTTTCTAATTCTTCTATTGGTTCAAACTCGCCTATATCCGCAATGCGTTTACCTTGCCATGGTTTATCATCTTTGAGAAATTGAACACCTGCCAAAGTACTACTAAAGCCTCGTTTCATCTTATTATAGAAGTAGCAATAGATATTAATAATAGCTAAAACATGACAACCTGCGTAGAAAAGTCCCGTATCTTCGGTAACTCTAATAGCTTGTTGATCAACCAAGGTCGGTTTATGAGTATTAGTTGAAGAGATATACCACATTCCCTTATAGGACTCTTGGTATTTCTCAGGGTCTCTTTCAACTTTCTCATCACCATCTTTAAGAACTAGTGATTGATTGCCTTTTGCTTCTTTTAACAAAGACTCATATGAACGAGTAGGAAATTTGATTAATCCCGCTTCTCGTCGTGCTTGATCAATAACATTAAATTGTTGTGTATCTGTTTTAGGAAACAAGATATCAGCACTGTAAACAGGGGCTTTTTCCCCCATTATATCTTGTTTTGCAACAAATAAACTAGGATAAGATAATCTTCCTTTTAAACGTATTCTTACAACTGATGACATGGTATACTCCTATGCTACTTTACTAAACTCTGCTAAATCTGCTTGTTGTTTCAACTCTTCTTGCTCACGTGTAATTTGCATTTTTCCTTCAGGACGGATAACAGCGTTTTGCAATTCTTCTATATCTTGGATATTTAAATTTTTGCTTTTAGCTAATTTGTCCGCTTCTGCAGGAGATATCAAAACGCTCTTGATAGCTTGATCACCAAATAATCGGCGTAAAATGTGTTCTGCTTCTTGCTCATTTTTGTATGTTCGGTTGCCTTTTCTCCCTTCTTTTAACGTGTAATTAGGTAGTGTTTCTCCGTTATTTAAAGCTTTGAAAGCTTCGTCTTTCACCGCTTTCACATAGCTTTCAACTAATGGTAAAGTGTCTAAAACCTTTGCTAATTCATCGTTGTTTAAAAGTTTAGATGGTTGTTCAAGAGCTATTAATACGGTTTTAGCTACAGCTGGACAGCGAGCTTTAGCACGACAAAATCGGCATACATCTGTATTCGGCTGATAAGCTGTATATGGTATAGTCCGCAGTTTTTTAGTTTTAAGGGCTTCTTGCCCCGTAGTGAAAAAGAATTGTTGCCATTCTCTCAATTCACTAGGTGTTAATGTCCATGTTTTAATAGGGTCTTGCTCTCTAATTCTTGGTTGAATAATCGTCAAAACAACCTTTTGTGGTTCACCTAAAAAGTCACCCCAAGCATTTAACACGCCTAATCCATACAGAATGAGTTGATAGTTGTTAGATGCTTCAACATTAACTCCCGCACCATACTTAAAATCTACAATGTGCCAAACATCACCACAATCAATGACAATATCAACTGTCCCTTGACCGTCTTTTTCCCCAGTTACCGCTTCAAGTGAAAACGTAGTTTCACGAGTAATATGACCATTGAAAGAACGCACATAATTAAGACATAGTTGTACAGCATGTACCATCTCATCATTGACTTCAAAAGTGCGATCATCAATATATCGCTTTTGTCCTTTAAGGGTCATAGCGTCAACATCACGTTCTAAACATTCTTCTAAAAGTCTATGAGCAATTGTCCCTTCTTGAGCAAAAGAACTAGTAGTCTCAGGACATTTGGCTTCCATCGCAATTGATGCTGAACATTTAGACCAACGATGAGCTGATGATGGCGATAAAACCGCATGAGTATTAGCCATGTTTTGCATCCTTTAATCTGGCTAAAATGTTTTTAAGTTCTTGCTCATTACAATCTTTGAGAGTTTTGTGCTCTCCTCCGCAAGCAGGAATAGTGATGTCATCCTTAAGTCTCTTAAGACCTTGCGCCCCACGAGATGTGATATAGTTTTTCGCTTCTTCTCTCACTTCCTTTTGCAATTCGGATAAGGACATGAGAGAGTTTTTTGCTTTTGAGGTAGGTGACTCAACTTGTTTTAAAGCTTCAGCAATAGTTGATAGTAACCCAAGTAAAACAGGACGGTTTTGATCTTTAATCGCTTGTTCAATGATATTTTGTACATTTGATAGCATCTTAATCTCCATTTTAAGGTTTAAATGGGGGTGGTAAACCACGGTAGAGAAGACCAAAACCACCCCCGACCCTTACAGGTATCTCTAATTATTCAATTCCGCATCTGCCTTTATGGCTTTAGCTAATCTCTCGCTACTGGCGTTCGCTACTTCCTCAGCATTTGCTAAC
>NZ_JAAEJX010000021.1:0-3951 GCF_036858155.1 Candidatus Liberibacter brunswickensis
CGATACCGCTTTAATAATAAGGACAAAGTAGCCGAACGGCAACGCCGATATAGGAGTAAAAACGGAGTAGAACCGCTATTAGAACCGCTAGATATGACTAAGGAAGAAGAAGACGTTTTAGAAGCTCAAATAGCACTTCTTAAACAGCAACCAACAGAAGAACTTATTTATGCAAAGCCTTAAAAGTGAGATGAGAAAAATGAATTTGAAAAGAGATGAACACGCTTTAGGATTAATAGAAGAACAAATCAATAGTGTACGTAAAACAACAAATTATCGAATTCTAGAGTATCCAATTGAAACCATCGTGGGAAAATTCACTAAGTCCGTAGATGTTATTGACAAGGGGGCTTGTACAGAAATCTATATATCTAATTCTCATCGTAACTTCATATGGGATAAAACAAGACAATCTAAATTCATAGAATCTTTATTTATGGATTTGCCAATACCTTATTTATTCGTTGTAGATGTTAAAAATGATGGATGCCTTGAAATCCTAGATGGTTACCAAAGAATAGAAACACTACGACGCTTTGTAAACAACGAGTTGAAATTACAAAAACTAGAACGTTTGGATAAACTAAATGGTTGGAATTTTTTTGATCTTACGGAGCCTATGAAAAGAATATTCAATGTACATACTCTTAGAGTTGTTCGGCTCACATATAAATGTGATGATACTACCAGAAAAGACATTTTCAGAAGATTAAATAACAAGCCTGTGATTTCGGGGAGATGATCAATGACTGATAGTAAAGTTGATTATAGCCTCCGTGAATTTACCAATGGTCTAGCCGATATTAGGGTAGATATGACAAAAAATAGCGAAAAGATTACCAAAGCACTAGCTGATATTCGGGTAGATATGGCAAAAAACAATAAAAATACTAATAAAGCTCTAGCAGATATTCGAGTAGATTTCATAAATAAAATGAGTTCTAACACTTATTGGATTATAGGAACAATGATAACTATAGCAACCGCTACAATAGGTATAATTTTAAGGTTTTCTGGTCATTAACTTTCCCTAAAACTATTCACCACCATCTAAACTATTGAAGTAGTAAATCATCGTAGCCATATCTACAAATAAACTTTGACTCTTTTAGTCTAACTCAAGTATAATGTTATTATGACTACTAACACAGCTATAAAACAAAAAACTCCAAAAGATAGTGTTGAAGTGCGTTTTGCAAAGTTAGAAACGACTTTACCACATCTTGCAACTAAAGCAGAACTTAAAGAAGAAATCTCTAATGTTAGAAATGATATAGCTAATGTTAAAACAGAATTGAAACAAGATATAGCCAATGTTAGAACAGAAGTAGCTAACGTTAGAACTGATCTTAAAGACGCTATTAATAATCAAACTAAGTGGTTTGCTGGATTTTTATTAACTATCTTAGTGGCTGTAATAGGTATATTCTTAAAACTATCTAGTCATTAAATCAATCCCGTCTACACAACTCTTTATTAATCCCCTAAGATTACTTTTTTCGCACTATCTTAGTGTTTTTAGCTTTATGGAATGCGTCATATAAATCTTTCTTCGTATCTGCATACGCATCTTTTATATGATGTACACAACCACCGAAATAAATAGTACTATATCCTTCTGGTGCCTTTGGCACCTTATCATTAAGTCCGACATACTTAAGATGTATGATATCAGGTTCATTTTTTTGATTTTTCATTATTTCTTAACTCCATTTATACCAACATATCAAAGCTACACAGCTAAATACCACAATGATGTTGATAGCTAATTTCAACTTCTCAATTCTAGTCAATGCATGTTTATGCTTCATTTTCGTCTCCTTTTACATTTCAATAACTCTGTTATTGATTTCCCTTTTTTTTAACTGCTGGACAACGCATGAAATAGTGAAACTCATACCTAAAATACCATCGTTTAGAATAGTAAATTAATCCCAAAGAGAATATCAATTCATAGTAAATAATTTTGCATACATTCCTGCAATAGCAATGAATATACTAATGCCAATACCTACGATCCATTTATTATTAGATGAGATCTCTTTGATCATTTCTATTCTGGTATTTGCTATTTCTATTCTGGTATCTGCTATTTCTAGTCCAAGCTTTGAAAAGCCTTCAGTCATTTTAAGTGACAAACTATCAATTTTAGTGTTTACTTCTTTTACATCATTTTTGAGCTCTTTATGGTTTTCTTCAAGCTGTTTAATCCTATAATCTTGCAAATTTGATTTATTTTCCTCAGACATATTTTCGTCTCCTTTTACGTTTCAACAACTCTTTTATTGATTTCCCTTTTTGTAACTGCTGGACAATTCTTGAAATAGTGAAACCCATACCTAAAATACAAAGGGAAATAGCAACAAAAACATAGAACTCAAATTGTTTCATGATGAGTATTCCTCTCTGTTTCAGAAGGTTTAATACGGCTATTTAACTCATGATCATCTTTGTACTTTTGTAGAAAATGAAGACGGGTATAAACAACAATCGCATTTTCTAGTAAAGCCATACAAACATCAAAAGCTCCGTGTCTGCCAACCAGTGTTAAAATATCCACACGGGCTTTGTCTGGTTGTCCGTGATGTTGGTTGCAAATATCACTAATCCGATTTATAAGTTGTATATCCATTTTTTTCTCCTTTATTTTTGGAAAGTTGCTATGTTAATTTGGAGGACTGATAAATCTGTCTATTGTGGGCATTGTGGCAAAAATAATCCTAGCTATGATATATGTTGCGTAGGTGCTGGCAGAGATTATTATAAAGATAAGAATCACAAAATTAATTACGCAGTAGGGATTTGCAGAAACTGCGACAATCTTGCGTTGTTCGCCCTTGATTGTTCTTATAGCAATTCTATAAGAGATTGCGAGGAAATGATAAAGTCGCACCGCCGTGTAGATGAACCTTATCCTGTTGATGAAGGGTATAAAACTTCTATTTATCCACAACCGACTAGTATTATCGACTCTTCGGAAGGTTGGCCTGAAGGGGTTGTTAATAATATGTTTGTAGCAGAAGGACTTAAAAAAGAAGACAATCCTAGGAATGCGAGTAACATCCTTTCGGCGTGTCGTAGCGCTCTGGAAATAGCTATTAAGAATATTAAGGTTATTAAGGACGATAAAGAAGAAGTCATAAATTTTGGAGGGTGTAAAACTCTCAAAGACAGAATAGAATATCTGAGACAATGCAATCTTATTACCAGAGAAATATATAAATGGTCTGATCGCATTCGTGTTGTAGGCAATGAGGCCGTCCATGAAGGCAAAGCCTCCATTGAAGATGCCAATGAATGTTTTGAATTCGTCCATCTTTTTTGTCATATTATCTTTACTTTGCCTTCTATAATTAAACAAAAAAATAAGGGTAATTCTGAAAGTCCCAAAACCGAATAACCTTTATCAAAATTACTATTGATTTCTAAATTCATTTCTGGTACATAATCCGTAATTCTTTTTATTCTTTCTGTTATTCTGTTATGTTGGCTAACTTGTATTCTTAGCTTTCTTTTTGGTTTTTTCTGTTACTATAGTACTTCGGAATTGCTCAATTGAGTGGTTCCAAAGTGCTATTGAAATATGTTATGAAAAACGGATTAATCCTTTGGGTGTGTCATGTATAGTAAATCCACCAAACCCAGAATAGTAATGTTATCCCCACAACTATAAAATCAGTCATAATAATCCTTTCTGTACATTAGGCTAATAAAGTTACTACTTTTCGTAAAACATCAGATACAGTAAACTCGCCAAACTCAGTATTGCTATCCCCACAAGTATAAAATCAGTCATAATAATCCTTTCTATATATTAGGCCAATAAAGTATTTTTGCTATAATACCAACCACGCAAGTATTCCTCTTCCTCACGATGCTCTTTTGCTATTTGTTCTTCTTCGTATTCTACCTCATCGGAAATTTGCCGTTGTAGTAAATCTGCTAAAAATG
>NZ_JAAEJX010000002.1:0-98982 GCF_036858155.1 Candidatus Liberibacter brunswickensis
CGAAAGATATACTCGAGGAGCTGATAGAGTACGTTTAGGAATCAAAACTTCAAGGCTTATTTCTGAAGCTATAGAATCTAATAAGCCCGAACCCAATAAAAAAGGTAAGGGTCGGGGGTGATAAAATGACGTTAAATCATACAGTTAGAGGCTATAATACAATATTAACTTAATATTTAGCGACGGTTATCCAATTACATGTATTATTATAATGAGATATACTGGAGTGTTTGTAAGTAACTGAAAAATCATTCATCTTTTATATTACATTCACGTAATTACAATAATTTTATAAAACAAGACAAAAATGATTTTTTTTGATCATAATAACAAAACTTGGAAAATAACATTGACAATAATATATCAGTGATCTTTTCTTAAAAAGAACAAGGGCAGAAGACATAAAAACGTCTATATATTATTTTCGATAATTTAGAAAAAAATCATTTAACCACAAAAATTATTTGCCCTATAAACAATAGTTGTGGAGAACTATTTTTCATTGAATCAAAAAACAAGTTTTTATTTATTTAGAATAATTAATCCCACTAGTATTAATTAAATACTTGTAATTCCAATCTTAAACTACAATGTGGTAAGTTGATTTATATATTTACAAATATAAATCATTAATACATTTTAAAAAAGAAGTTGATGATATTCAATATTTAAACTCCTTGTAAATTATAAAATTTTTTTCATAATTTAACAGTAAGCATAACGTATATAAAAATATCATTTTTTAACTTTCCTATCAAATATATTGACATCAAAAGCACTTACATCTTTGAGAAGCTTGATAAAACAAGTCGCAAAATAAGATAACAAACACTCTCCTTTTTTACACGTAGCTTCTATAGCATTACCGACGACTCCTTCAGAATTTAAATCTTGCATGCTCCATCCAAAACTATGTGATCCATACGCACGCAAATATGTAAAATCACGTAGGAATTCAGATTGTCTAGAGGGAAAATTTTTTGCTAAATCCATTTTTACCAAATGAGGAGCAAGATATAACATAATACTAGTTTCTATTTCTCCACCGTGTATCCCAATTTCAATTTCTGGAGAAGCAATAATATTATGAGGAATAGTAAATTTCGACCAACTAGTAGTTACTACTAACACTGAAAAACGAATTCGAGCCTCTGTAGAAACAATAGATATAAGAGGTGAATTTCCACCATGTGCATTTAATATTATAATTTTACGTATTCCTGTTTTCTGTATTTCATTTATAATCCCTAACCATCGTTCTATGGCTTCATTATAGTTGAGAGTCCTAGTTCCATCAGCATACATGTGTTCAATTGAATAACCAATTGGCTCTACTGACATAAATGTCACAGGAAGACTAGAAGGAAGAATACTTCTTATACGATCTACCAATCCTTTTGCAATAATGATATCTGTTTCCATCGGCAAGTGTTGACCATGTTGTTCATATGCCCCTAATGGCAATACTACTATCCAATCTTTACGCTCATTAACATCTAAAGATAGCGAATTATCTGCAAATTTTATTAAAGGGTTCATAACCTGAACAATCCTTTCTAATTTGAAAAAATTTTTACTACTAAATACTATTTATTTTTTAAATATCATTTTCTTTTCTTTTAATATTACGCATAATGTGTGTTTTTTAGTGCCATTTTACCAAATATTATAACGAATTTCATTTTATGTTCTGTAAAATTATAATTCTCTCTAAAAAGGATATATTGTATGCGTTTAGGTGGACAAATTGCAGCATCTATTGAAATTATAAAAGAGATTAAGATTCATAAAAAACCAATCTTAAACTCCTTAAAAGATTGGGGCATATCTCATCGTTTTGCTGGATCTAGCGATCGTATATCAATTAGCAATATTGTCCATGATGTTCTAAGAAAATATCTTTCTAGCTCATATATAATGGATGACGATAATCTTGATTATTTGGTATACGCAGTGATAGTTAAAGACTGGGGAATCCCATTAGAAAAAATGTTTGCCCTATTGAAAGAAGATCGTTTTTCTCCTAATTTTTCAGAAGAATTAATCGCTAAATCCTTTAAATATCGTAAATTAGAAAAAGCTCCTTTATATATTCAAGGAGATATTCCACAGTGGTTACAATCGTCTATTCAGTCATATTTCACAGATAGTTGGCTACAAGAAGCGAAATCTTTATCTATGCGCCCCCCCTTAGATTTACGAACCAATACACTTAAAGTTACCCGCCAAAAGTTATTTAAAAATCTTTGCCATCATAAACTACAATATTCTCATATATCTAAATTCGGCCTGAGAATACCCGCAACAAAAGCACAATCACGCTTCCCTAATATTACAAATGAAATTGCATTCCAGAGAGGATGGTTTGAAATACAAGACGAAGGATCACAAATTGTTTCAAATTTAACAGCTACCACGAACAGTTCACAGATTTTAGATTTTTGTGCTGGAAGCGGAGGAAAGACACTAGCATTATCAATGTTATTAAACAATAAAGGGCAAATTCATGCATGGGACAAAAACAAAGATAGGATAGCACCTATTGTAGGTAGAATTAAACGTGCTGGTGCCCACAACGTGCAGTTACATAGTAATTGGGAATCATTGAATAATCTACAAGAACATTTTACAACAGTTTTAGTTGATGCGCCATGTTCCGGAACAGGAACATGGCGAAGACGTCCAGATATAAAATGGAGATTATCACAAAAAAAACTTCTAGAAATACTGGAAAAACAGAAAAAAATTCTGCAAGAAGCATCAAAATTCGTAAGACCTGGTGGTTATCTTGTATATATTACTTGCTCTATTCTTCCCGAAGAAAATATTCAGCAAATAGATTATTTCCTATCAAATAACGTCCATTTTAGAATGAGCTCTATCATTGAAGACTGGAACCAACTCTATAAGAGTAAAAATCATCCATCACTTTTTATTGAAAAAGGTTGTTGTATTCTAACTCCTTTTTTGACAGATACAGATGGTTTTTTCTTTTGTAGATTAAAACGCAATCCTTGAATAAAAAAATACAATATTATCACAAAATAACAATAAAATCTCTTCGAGAATAAACTTCTAATTCCATGGTAATATCAATAAAAATAACTAAAGTATGGAAAATATATTACCATTGTTATAATTATAGAAATTTCCAATCATCTAAAAATATAAACACAATGTATGCACATGCCATGTAGAATATGATGCTTGTGAATTAGCAATAATATAATCAATTTATATGATCTCCATTGGAAAAATAATGAAAAAAAAATTACTTATGTATTTTATATCAAGTATTATTACTGTATTAACAACGATTCCATCACAAGTATTAAGTATTTCGGCAAAAGTTAATCAATTAGATGTATTGCAGCACTATGCTAATATTGCACATGCTAAATTTGAAGATTCTGTTTTATGTGCCCGTATATTAGATAGTGCTATTGAAGACCTTATTTCTAATCCTAGCAAAAAAAACCTTCAAAAAGCACGCCTTCAATGGATCAAGGCAAGAATCCCATATCAACAATCTGAAGTATATAGATTTGGAAGTAAGATAATCGATATATTGGATAAAAAAGTTAATTCTTGGCCTCTTGATGAAGGATTTATAGATTATGTTGATAGTTCATATGGAAAAGAAAACGAGGATAATAACCTTTATACTGCTAATATAATAGCTAATTCAAAAATTTTAGTGAAAGGTCAAGAAATCGACACATCAGTTATTTCCATTGATTTACTTCGAAAATTAAATAGAGCAAATGGTATAGATACAAATATTACCACTGGTTATCATGTGATAGAATTCCTTTTATGGGGACAAGATTTACAAACAAAATCTCGCGAATCAGGAACAAGACCATATACCGATTTTGATATAAAAAATTGTACAGGTAACCATTGTAAAAGACGAATAGAATATCTTAAATATGCCTCAAAGATACTTATATCAGATTTAGAAGAGATGATGAAAGCTTGGGAATCTAATGGGGAAGCTACTAAAAATTTAATGCAAGATACAGATGCAGGATTAAATTCTATTATCACTGGCATGACACATCTATCTTATAATGAATTAGCAGGAGAACGTATGAATCTAAGTCTTATACTACATGATCCTGAGCAAGAAATTGATGGTTTTTCAGATAATACACATTCATCTTATTTAAATAATGTTATCGGTATAATTTCCAGTTATACAGGAGAATATATTCGCATAAATGGAGAAAAAATTAATGGACCATCATTACGTGATCTAATAAATTATAGTAACAAAAATTTAGATAATGAAATACAACATAAGTTTTCTAATACAATAAGGGATTTTTACGTTCTAAAAAATCGTGCAGAGAATTTTGAGTACTACGATCAAATGATCGGAGATAATAATCCTGAAGGGAATCAAGTAGTACGTAACATAATAAATGATCTTATTACACAAACAGAATCACTAAGAAAATTACGCATAGCATTGGATTTAAAAGAAACTAATATGCCATAAATTATAAAAAATATATCTAGGAAAATTATTGTTAAGTTATAATGTTATTTTTGATAGCAATTAATATTTCTTATGATAAGATGTGTTTTTGTTATCTTGAAAAAATCACCATACTGTTGATTATTTGAAAATATTGAAAATTATTATTTTTCTATTGCTTCCAAGTATTTTTTAGGCAATATATATTCTCGGTGTTATTTATTTAGTAAGAAATGATTGTTAGCGGGTGTAGCTCAGGGGTAGAGCACAACCTTGCCAAGGTTGTGGCCGAGGGTTCGAATCCCTTCGCCCGCTCCAAAACAACTTTTCCCCTATAATACAGGGGTTTTTTATATGCGTAAGTATTATTTCGTCGAAAAAATAAATATTTTATTTATATGCTATTAAAGTGGTATAAATATAAGTTTTGTTAACGTGATTAGTGTGAAAAAATATCAGTATTCTCCCATCCTAGTAAGTCTAATTTGACTATATTAATTAAAAAATCACAACAAGAATTAGCTAAATCCAGACGTCCTAAACGCTGAAGTTTTCCTATAAATTTCTCACGCAATTTATGCAAATAAACTACATCAGAAGCAGCATACTGAAGCTGTTCATCAGATAAATTATCTGCACTCCAATCAGAAGACTGTTGTTCTTTCGATATATCTATTCCCAGTAATTCTTTTAAATTATCTTTAAGCCCGTGATGGTTTGTATATGTTCTCGTCAATCGTGAAGCAATTTTAGTGCAAAAAACTGGTTTTACTACTACACCAAAAGTATAGTGCAATACGGCAATATCAAAACGACCATAATGAAAAATTTTTTCTCTTTTTTTATCTGTAAGCATTTTTACGAGATTGGGAGCTCTTTTTTGTCCAGCGGATATCTGAATAATATCAACAGTTCCATCTCCTGAAGACAGTTGTACAGTACAAAGACGATCTCGACGAATAATTAAACCAAGAGTCTCTGTATCAACTGCAATAGCACCATCATATCTTTCCATACATTCTACAGAAATATCCTCTTTATGAACACGTACATCTATCATAATATGATTATTATCCTTTTTTGAAATTATAACTACCAAAATCTACATTTATCTCAAAATAGCATTTTATCCCTTCAATAAATATGAAAATTTTTTGATTATATAATCTTTTAATGAATTCTTATGCAAACTACTCCTTGTAGTTATGACAATACCTACTTATATGTAATTGAGTAGTCGCATTTATATTGTGATCGTTAAAACGTTATTTTTATTAGGAGCTGTCAATGGAATGCTCTTGAAGGGGTCCAAAACAGCTTGCTTAAAGGAGAAAAGAACCATGTCAAAAGTCATAGGTATCGACCTCGGAACAACTAATTCGTGTGTTGCTATTATGGATGGAAAAAATGTTCGAGTAATTGAAAATTCTGAAGGAACTCGCACTACTCCTTCTATGGTAGCATTTACAGATGAAGGAGAAAGACTCGTAGGACAACCTGCAAAACGTCAGGCTGTTACCAATCCTAGAAATACTATATTCGCAGCAAAACGTCTTATAGGAAGACGTTTTGATGATCCTACTGTAGCAAAAGATGCATCCTTAGTACCATTTAAAATTGTTGAAGGAAAAGGCGGAGATGCTTGGATTGAAGCTCATGAAAAACCGTATTCCCCTTCTCAAATATCAGCGATTGTTTTGCAAAAAATGAAAGAAACAGCTGAAAGTTTTCTCGGAGAAAAAGTTAGCAAAGCTGTTATTACTGTACCTGCATACTTTAATGATGCTCAACGACAAGCTACTAAAGATGCAGGTCGTATAGCTGGACTTGATGTATTGCGTATTATTAACGAACCTACAGCAGCAGCACTTGCATATGGACTAGATAAAAAGGATGGTAAAGTAGTCATAGTTTTTGATTTTGGTGGCGGAACTTTCGACGTATCTCTTTTAGAGATGGGAGATGGTGTATTTGAGGTAAAGGCAACAAATGGAGATACATTTCTTGGCGGAGAAGACTTTGATTCATGTCTTGTAGAACACATTTGTGATACATTTAAAAAAGAAAATGGCATAGATTTAAAGAAAGACACTCTTGCACTACAACGCTTAAAAGAAGCTGCAGAAAAAGCAAAAGTCGAATTATCATCAGCACAACAAACAGAAATTAATCTTCCTTTCATTTCTGCAAATAGCTCTGGTGCACAGCATCTCAATATGAAACTAACTCGTTCTCAATTTGAACGTTTAGTAGATCACCTGATCCAAAAGACTATTGGACCATGTCAAAAATGTATGGATGATGCAGGATTATCCACTAACGACATTGATGAGGTTGTATTAGTTGGCGGCATGACACGTATGCCAAAAATTCAGCAATCTGTTCAAGATTTCTTCAAAAAGACTCCTAGTAAAGGAGTTAATCCAGATGAAGTTGTGGCAATGGGAGCAGCGATACAAGCAGGAGTTCTTCAGGGAGACGTGAAAGACGTCCTCCTATTGGATGTAACTCCTCTTTCACTTGGCATTGAGACTTTAGGAGGAATATTTACCCCTATTATTGAACGTAATAGTACAATTCCAACTACAAAATCCCAAGTATTTTCAACAGCCGCTGATAATCAATCCGCGGTTAGCATCCGTATTTGCCAAGGAGAAAGGAAGATGTTTGCTGATAATAAATTATTAGCTACATTTGATCTTGTAGGCATCCCTCCTGCTCCTAAAGGAATTCCACAAATAGAAGTGACTTTTGATATTGATGCTAATGGAATAGTTCAAGTATCTGCGAAAGATAAAGGAACAGGAAAAGAACAACAAGTTAGCATCCAAGCTTCTGGTGGTTTGTCTTCTGAAGATATCGACAAGATGATCAAAG
The DNA here is from genome assembly GCF_036858155.1 of Candidatus Liberibacter brunswickensis. NCBI lineage: Bacteria > Pseudomonadati > Pseudomonadota > Alphaproteobacteria > Hyphomicrobiales > Rhizobiaceae > Liberibacter > Candidatus Liberibacter brunswickensis. The sequence goes on from NZ_JAAEJX010000002.1 coordinate 7,361, forward strand.
ATGCAGAGATCAATGCAGAGATGGATAAAAAACGTCGTGAAACTGTTGAAACAAGAAATCAAGCAGAAAGTTTGATATACTCAACTGAGCAATCTTTAAAAGAACACGGTGATAAAATATCTGAAGATGATCAAAAATCTATTAAAGAATCAATTGATTCGCTACAATCACTTCTTAATAATGCAGATTCAGAAGAATCAAAGATCAAAGAAGCTACTCAAAAGCTTATGGAAGTATCTATGAATCTTGGGAAAGCTATTTATGAAGCACAAGCGAAAAAAGATTCTGCGACAGCAGAAGAAAAAGACAATAGTCACCAAGGAAAAGATGAAAAAGACGATATAGTAGATGCTGATTATGAAGAAATTAAAGATGATAAAAATCACAATAAAAAAACTTAGTATTTCTTAATATCAGGCAATATTATAGGATGAAATCCGGTTGCTTCAAACGACCGGATTTTTCCATCATAGGAGGATAAATTAGCATGAAAAAAGCTGATTTCTATCAAGTACTGGGTGTAGATCACAATGCTACTGATAAAGAACTTAAGGCTGCGTTCCGAAATCTAGCGAAGAAATATCATCCTGATCGGAATCAGGATAGTCCTGATGCGAAAGAAAAGTTCAGACAAGTAAGTGAAGCTTATCAAGTGCTTTCAGATCCTAAAAAACGTGCCCTTTATGACCAAGGCGGTCATGAAGCTCTTGAATATGGAGAGCAATCTTACGGAACTGGAGGATTTGGAGCTGGGATGCACGGAAGTAGCGTTTTTTCCGAAATTTTCGAAGATATTTTCGGTGGAATGATGGGCTCTGGACGCAATCAAAAGCGTAGCTCATCTACAGGAAAACCTGGTGCAGACCTTCGTTATAATTTAGAAATATCTCTTGAAGAAGCATTTTCTGGAAAAACAGTAGAAATTCGTCTTCCTACTGTTATTAAATGTAGTAATTGTTCTGGATCTGGAGCTAAACCAGGAACTAATCCAATTAATTGTAATGTTTGTGATGGATCTGGAAGAGTTTATACAACAGCTCAAAACTTTTTTTCTATTGAACGCGCTTGTGTTACCTGTCAAGGATCTGGACAAATTATTTCACATCCTTGCTATAAATGTCATGGTCAAGGTCGTATTTCGGAAGATAAAAATTTATCTGTTAGCATTCCTAAAGGTGTGGATGATGGAACAAGAATTAGGCTATCTGGTAAAGGTGAGGCAGGTATTTGTGGCGGAAGTCCAGGGGATTTGTATATTTTTATATCAGTAAACAAACATCAATTTTTTAAAAGAGATGGAGCTGATCTGTTTTGCACAGTCCCTATTTCAATCATTACTGCTACAATGGGAGGTACTTTTGACGTAGCAACATTAGATGCTACACACTCTCGTGTTTCCATCCCTGAAGGCACTCAAACAGGTAAGCAGTTTCGCCTAAAAGGAAAGGGAATGCCAGTAGTAAATTCTAGTCGAAAAGGAGATCTATACGTTCAGGTTCAAGTAGAAACACCGCAAAAATTGAATAAGCACCAACGTGAACTATTAGAAGAATTCGATCGCATATCTTCAAAAGATAACAACCCTCAGTCTACAGGTTTTTTTGCAAGAATGAAAGATTTTTTTGATTCCCTTGGAAAGTAATCATTTGGTTCGTTAAATAATATAAGTAAATAAATAATTTTTTAAATTAATACTATTGTTAGCAATAGAAATATTTTTATTGAATAGGATAACAATATACCACTATGAATTTAGATATCCTAATAAATCTTAATATAAAACTTTTAGACAATAGATATAATCTATTCCACTAATACGTTCGTAAATACGATATAAATTCACTAATAAATTGTTGTCGGAAAGAGATTTAAATAACAAAAATTCCGACAACAATATATAATCTAAAATTATGTGATATTTTTTTCTAAGCCTTAATAAGTTTTAACGTTACTGCTGCTAAAGCAGACTTAATAATACTACCTAATATGAAAGGCACGGCACCTACAACTAAAGCATGCTTATAACCAACAAAAGTAGAAAGATATGCTACTCCGAACACAATAATAACAAAATTACCAATTAACATGCAAACGAAAGAAGTAAATAATCTTTTACTCCATCCAAGCTCTACTAACCATCCAACTAGCATAGCAGCAATTGGAAAAGAAACTAGATATCCTGAGGTTGAACCAATAAAGTAATAAAAACCGCTATTACCTAAAGCAAAGACAGGAAAACCTATAATACCTTCAATTAACCATGATATGATTGTTATTCCACCAAGTCTCCAGCCATAAATAGCCCCTATAAGAGTTACAGAGAATGTCTGCATAGTAACTGGCACAGGAATAATCGGTATGGCAACATAAGATGATAACGTCAAAAGAACATGAGCAAATATGATAGCTGTAATTTTATACGATATTAATTTGTTTTTATTGTAAATTATATTGAAAACAGGATTAACTATATATTCAAGTAAATTATACATAAGATCCTTCCCATCTAACTTATATAAATTTCAAGATCAAAAAATAATCTTCACAACACAATAAAAAAATCATTTTTACTATATATGCATAATTTTTATTTAATTTCAACATATGTTACTAATCTTAGAAACCCGTAACAATTATTGAATGTGGTGAATTATATTTATTCCAGACAATAATAATTATGACTTGATAATGAAAATATTTATCTCAGAGATAATATCTCTTAGACTCATTTCCAATAGGACCCCACAATAATCTTAATATAGAGGTATTTTATACTTTTCCAAGGGTCTAATCTTCAAAAAAAATAGTTCACATCATTGAATCAAAAGTCACTTTTATTGAGGATATAATTAATATTACACAATATATATCTAAGCTATTATTCAAAGACTACAAGGATAAATATTATGGATTAGTTGACATTTAAATTAATCTAAAAAGATATAAATATAATAGCATATTGAAAATATATCATTTCAAAGCTTATATTTTTCAATATATCGTCAACCTAACTTGAATAACTTTTATTAATATCACTAGTAGTACTTGAAAAAACTAAATTATTATTAAAATAAGTGGCGGAGAGAGGGGGATTCGAACCCCCGATACCATTAAGGTACTCCGCATTTCGAGTGCGGTACATTCAACCACTCTGCCATCTCTCCATAATGTAACTATAAAATTACTATTAAGTACGCAAATACACCTTTAACATCATCCTTTTCTTGACATAGAACGCAGGTTTGATTAGCTAATATATTAGTATAAACTGGCAAATTATAAAAATAGAATGTCATGATTATTGCTTTACTTCAACGGATAATTTAGTCTTTTCTAGTATTTGTTAACTATGATAATGCAATAATTGTTATATAATCAGTTTTATTTGCCTATGAAAGGAAATGCATTATGTTAGCAGTTATAGAACATGGGGGAAAACAGAGTATTGTATCTTCTAATGAAACTATTACAGTAGAAAAAATTATCGCTAAAGACGGTGAACGTGTACGATTTGATAATGTTCTAGCAATTGGAGAGAAAGAAGACTTTTCGATGGGAACTACTCGCTTAGAAGGAGCTTACGTTGAAGCAGAGGTTATAAAACAATTTCGAACAAAGAAGGTAATTGTTTTCAAAAAACGCCGTAGACAGAATTATAGAAGAACTCACGGTCATCGTCAGGAGATGACAGTCGTGAAAATTACTGGTATTTTTAATGGAAATACGCTATTTTAAAATATTAAATTATATAGGGAAATGCAATGGCACATAAAAAATCTGGTGGATCAACTCAAAATGGAAGAGATTCTGCAGGACGAAGGCTTGGGGTAAAAAAATTCGGTGGAGAATACGTAGTAGCGGGCAATATAATTGTACGTCAACGTGGAACACGTTATCACCCAGGAGCTAATGTAGGTATGGGGAAAGATCATACTATTTTTGCACTTGTTGATGGGAATGTGCAGTTTAAGACTATTGCAAAAGGAAGGCCGCGTGTATCTGTAATTAAGCAGATAGAAAATGTTAGATAATTTAAATTATTTTTCTACTTTTACTTTAATGATTTTTTCCATAAACATTCTATATTACAAAAAGAAAAACCTTTTTGCTATTTTTTGAACTTGTTTTTTCAAGATGTTGATTATCATCAACAAGAATGAAAGGTACCGTTTATATTAATATGAAAATATCTTTAAAAAAAAATATTTCTGAATTATTAAATAATATTTTTTTTAATTCTAGCGTAATTTAATGAAATTTCTAGACGAAGCAAAAGTTTATATTAGATCTGGAGACGGAGGAGCTGGGGGCGTTTCTTTCCGTCGAGAAAAATTTATTGAGTTTGGCGGACCAGATGGTGGAAATGGTGGAAATGGTGGAAACGTTTGGATTAAAGCCGTTAATAATCTTAATACTTTAATAGATTTTCGCTATCAGCAACATTTTAAAGCTAAAAATGGCGAAAAAGGAATGAAAAGAAACCGCAGTGGAGCAAAAGGATCCGATGTCGTTCTCGTCGTCCCTGTTGGAACACAGGTATTTGAAGAAGATGGAGTGAGTATCATTTGTGATCTCAATCAAGAAGGACAAAGTATTCTAATAGCACCTGGTGGTAATGGAGGCTTCGGTAATCTTCATTTTAAATCTTCTACTAATCAAGCTCCTTATTATGCTAATCCTGGCATGCCTGGACATGAAAAGATTATTTGGCTTAAATTAAAGTTGATTGCTGATGTTGGTATTATTGGCCTTCCTAATGCAGGAAAATCTACTTTTTTAGCTTCGGTAACAAGAGCAAAGCCTAAAATTGCTAATTATCCATTCACAACTCTATATCCTAACTTGGGAATGGTAAAAGCAGGATACGATGAATTCATATTAGCTGATATTCCTGGTATTATTAAAAATGCCCATCAAGGCGCAGGAATTGGAGATAGATTTCTAAAACATACTGAACGTACTTATATTTTGTTACATATAATCTCTGTACTTGAAGATAATTTACAGGAAGCATATCAGTGTATCTCAGATGAATTATACGCTTATAATAGCCAATTACATAACAAAATAGAAATAGTAGGTCTTTCTCAAATAGATACAGTAGATAGAGAAACTCTTGATAGGAAAAAGAATGAACTCGCTAATAAATGTGGGCAAGTACCATTTGAGTTTTCATCTGTTACAGGACATGGAATACAAGAAATATTAGAATTCCTATATGATAAAATTGTATCTATAAGGGGAGAAAATAAATTCTAAAGAATAATTATCCTAACAACCGAAAACTTTACCAAAAAAAAAATTTAAATTGTATATTACTTACTTGTTTAAGAATAAGAAATAATTTTTCTAATAAAAATATTTTTTATACTTGATAAACATGTAAAATTATAGTCAGAATAATGCAACGATCTAAATCTTTACAAGAAATTATGAGAATGCCAAAAGTAGAAAATGGCATGAAAATAGGTTTATTTGGTGGAAGTTTTAATCCTCCACACTATGGACATACAGAAATAGCTAATATCGCTATCAAAAAACTCAATTTAGATCAATTATGGTGGATAATTAATCCATACAATCCTGTAAAAAGTTATAATTTATCTTTTTCTTTGGAAAAAAGAATTGGTTTGAGCAAGTCATTGATCAAAAATCCACGTATCCGTATTACTGCTTTTGAAAAACATTTCAATCAAAAAGAAACTTTTCATACAATACTTGAAGTTAAAAAACATAATAAATCAGTTAATTTTGTATGGATTATGGGAGCAGATAATATAAAAAGCTTTCATCAATGGCATAATTGGAGAAAAATTGTTCTTACAGTACCTATAGCAATCATTGATAGATTTGATGGAACATTCAACTATACATCATCACCAATGGCAAAAACCTTTGAACATGCTCGTATAGATGAAACACTAAGTCATCTCTTATGCAAAACAATTCCGCCTTCTTGGTTATTTATTCATAATAGACATCATATAATAAGCTCTACAGATATTAGAAGGCAAAAAATAAAAGAAAAACAATATTCGTAATACTAATTTATAAATACTAAAATTATTTATTTTCCAGAAAAAGATAGATAAATTAATTTCTAAAAAGGCATTTAAACATAGCAGAGAAATCATATCAAAAACATACTGTATGATAGTAGAAAAATTCTATTAAATTACAAAAAATAAAAATCAAAAAAATGGCGCACCCGAAGAGATTCGAACTCCTGACCCCCAGATTCGTAGTCTGGTACTCTATCCAGCTGAGCTACGGGCGCTTATAAAATACACACATCTTTATTAAAGTAGTACGAACAATAATACAATAAGGGCATATCAAAAATAAAGAAATTTTTTAAAAAACATAATAATCTTCCATAAAATAAAAATATATATTCTATCAGAAAAACATTTAAAAATTTTCAATTATCCATATTTAAAAGATTAATCTATTAAAGTTGGATCATTTAATACTATAAACATAGGATAGATAAATTATACTCCTATATTACGGTAAAAAATAATAATTTCCAATTAAAGTTATCCATAATAAATATTAAAATAAATAAAAACGACAGCATATAAATTAAGGTATCAATGCCATACTTAAAAATTTTCAAAACAAGCTTCTAATAATTTAATTTGTGTTTGAACATGATTTGATCGATGAAAAGATGGATCATTTAGATCCGTATTATAAATTTCTTGATCCAATAAAACTATTCTCTTTTGAAGTTGTAAAGAGCGTTCTACAAGACTTCTAAAAAAACATGGAAGATCATTCCATTCGGAAGAAGTATAATCTAAATGAGAATAATCAAATTTAATTTTATTTTTCTCTGAAATGAACTGCTCGAAATTTATATCATTATCTTCCAAAGCACGCTGTAATAATAACCAAGAGACCATTTGCATTAAACGCGTTGTTAAAAGGACTGATTCGGAAGTATATAAATTTAAAACCATAGGAGGTAACGACTTTGACGATAATTTTCCTTCTTGATCAAAATAAGAAGAAGTCTCTTCTATAAGATTAATACATTCTTTGTAAAGAACTTTTAATCGAATAGACGAAACAGTTCTATTCATAAAACTAATTGAACCCGAAATGCGATTAGACATAGATTAATCCTTATCTAAAATTTCCTAAATCCGCCAATGCTAAAATAAAGTAAATATTACCAACCCTTTATAATAAAAATTGTAATAGACGAAACCGATCAAAAGGATCGTTATGCAATACAAAACCACTTTCTATGATTTTAAAATAGCTTTTTATTATTTTTCCAAAATTATTTACAATTATTATTTTCTAGATATTTTTGCCAACACCCTTTTGTTGCCAAACTATTCATGCGAGCTCGATGAGATAAAATACTTTGAGCAATAACTACATTTTCTTTTTTCCCGTTCCATGTACGTAGTGCAGATTCCTGTAAAGCACGACCATAGGAAAAACTTAATTTCCAAGGATGATTACCGATAGCATTCATCGCCGATAAACGCGCGGTAGCATCTTGTTCAGATTGTCCCCCAGAAAGGAATGCTATACCTTGAACAGCACATGGAACTACACGTTTAAATATTCGTATGTTGTTAGTTGCAATCTCTTCATCTGATACTTGAATAGCATCTTTCCCCGGAAGGATCATATTAGACTTTAATAATAAACCTTCAAAACAAACTCTCATGGTATATAATTCATTAAATAATGTACGTAGTACAAATTCTGTAACTTCAGCACAACGTTCCATTGTATGATCTCCGTCCATAAGAACTTCAGGCTCAACTATAGGAACAATTCCAAAACTCTGACAAAGAGCGGCATAACGAGCTAGTATGTGCATATTAGCTTTAACGACAGCTATACTTGGTAATACATCGGAAATAGACAGAACAACTCGCCATTTAGCAACACGAGCTCCAGAATCTTTATATTTTTGTAATCTCACATCTAGATCATCTAAACCAATAGTAATATATTCTTTTGGATATAAAGGATAAGATTTTAATCCACGATCAACTTTAATACCGACTAATACATCAGAAGAAGAAATAAGGTCTACAAATGATGTACCATCCTGAGCATGCTGATAAAGCGTTTCTTCATAAAGAAGAATACTAGAAATATACTGCATAGCATCTTTTGCACGAAACAACATTTCTCGGTAATCACGCCTAGAATTTTCTGTAGACTCCAAATTGATTACATTAAAACGTTTTTGTATCGTAGCATTAGACTCATCTGCAGCAAGGATACCTTTTCCCTCTTGAACTATCTTAGCAACATTACTTTCAAGATCTTCAACCATTTCCTATTATCTCCATAAAAATATTTTTCTGAAAAAGATTAATACGCTATATCCTAATTACAACTAAACTGATAATTAGTATTACCTAAATACAGAAAAATCATCTTACTTAATCGTTAATTTTCCCCTATCACAAGAAAATACAGTAATCCCAGGTAATCCCTTCCCTTCTAACCATTCAAAAAATGCTCCTCCAGCCGTGGAAACATATGTCAAATCATCAGTAACTCCTGCATGAACAAGTGCAGCTATAGTATCTCCCCCTCCCGCAATAGAAACAATTCTTTTGTCTTTTGTTAGTTTAGATACGTGGAGAGCTATTTCAACCGTCGCAAAATCAAAAGGTTCTATTTCAAAAACACCAAGAGGACCATTCCATATCACAGTTCTAGCTTGTGTAATAACCTCTTTAATATATTCTACAGTCTTAAAACCAATATCTAATATCATAGAATCTAGCGGCACATATCCAGTAGAAACTAATTGTGTAGCAATCCCTTTTTTAATTTCTTTAGCAACAACAACATCTTGTGGCAAAATAATTTCACACCCAGATATCTTAGCTTCATGCATTATATTACGAACATCTTCAGAAAAATCACTTTGACATAAAGATTTCCCAACTCCCATTCCTTCTGCTAGTAAAAAACTATTAGCCATACCTCCGCCAATCACCAATTTATTAACTTTTTTTACGAGATTGCTGAGCAAAGTGATCTTTGTTGAAACTTTAGAACCCCCAATAATTGCAATCAAAGGCTTATTATGTGCGCTAAAACAATTTTCTAACATGCTAAGTTCTTTTTGCATGGCACGACCAATGTAAGCAGGCAATAAACGAGGAATACCTTCAATAGAAGCATGAGCCCTATGTGAAACAGAAAAAGCGTCATTTATATAAAAATCACCATTTTTTGACAACATATTGGCAAAACCAATATCATTTTTTTCCTCTTCTTGATAAAAACGAAGATTTTCTGCAAGTATAATACCTCCTTCTTGTAAAGAAGCTATCGATTTAGATAATGATTCACCAATGCAATTATGAACAAAAAGTATTTTTTTTTTTAAGATCGATTCTGCAACAGGCATAAGTTGGACCAAAGAAAATTTTTTATCTGATTTATTGTGCGGACGTCCTAAATGAGAAAGAATAACAATCTTTGCTTTCTTTTCTACAAGCTCAAGAATTGTAGGAACCACACGTTCAATACGCGTAGTATCAGAAATTTTCCCATCCGCAAACGGAACATTCCAATCAACACGCAACAAACAACGAAGCCCCCTTACATCATGAAGATCATCGATAGTTTTAAGGAGGCTCATACTCTTCCCTTCAACTTAAAATCTGGTTAAATAATAATTCAAAAAAGTTCATCATATATTTTTTTTTAAAATTAGGTAAAAAAAACAACCTAACACAAGAAAATATTCTATGAAAGATTAGCCATTGCTGATGACGTATCCAACATCCTATTGGAAAAACCCCATTCATTATCATACCAAGCCAAAACACGAATAAGATTATTAGACACAACCTTAGTCTGATCAGCAGCAAATATAGATGAATAAGTAGTATGATTAAAATCTACAGATACCAATGGAAGAGAAACATAGCCCAAAATATTTTTAAAATCTCCTTCAGAAAAAGATTTCATAGCTTCATTTATTTCAGCAATATTCACGTTACGACTTGTTACACATTTTAAATCAACCATTGATACATTAGGCGTCGGCACTCGAATGGATGAACCATCTAATTTGCCTTTAAGATTTGGCAAAACTAATTCTACAGCTTTAGCTGCGCCAGTTGATGTAGGTATCATTGATATGGCTGCTGATCGTGAACGATAAAGATCACTATGTCCTGCATCTAGAACCTGTTGATCACCTGTATAGGAATGAACAGTCGTCATATAACCTTTTTCAATTCCAAAAACTTTATCTAGAACATAGACTATTGGAACTAAACAATTAGTAGTACAAGAAGCGTTTGAAACAATAATATCTTCTTTATTCAATGATTGATCATTTACACCATAAACGATAGTTTTTTCTACTCCCTTACATGGAGCAGATACTAAAACACGACTAGAACCATTAGATAAATGAAGAGAAGCTTTATCTTTTGTTACAAAAAGACCAGTACACTCCATCGCTACATCTACATCATTCCATGGGAGATCCTGTGGGTCACGTATGTTGGTTACTTTTATAGCTCCTAAACCAACATCTATAGTATCACCTATAACCTTTACTTCTCCTGGAAATATTCCATGCACTGAATCATACTTCAACAAATGAGCTATTGTCTCTATAGGATTAAGGTCATTAATTGCTACAATTCTAATATCATCTCGTCTAGATTCAACTGCAGAACGAAGAATACATCTCCCGATACGGCCAAAACCATTTATAGCTATTTTATGAACCATTATTTACTTCCTCACACAATAAAAACATACAAAAAAAATTAAATCGATAGTTTTCTCTCGACTATATCTATAATTGTAATAGCGTCGATGCCAAAGTGTTGATAAAGGAGATCGCAAGATCCTGATTTACCAAAACCTTGCATACCAATAAATATCCCATTAGATCCTATAAAAGCATCCCATCCTTGACGTATTCCTGCTTCAACTGCAATCTTAATTGGAGATGAACCTATAACTTGTGCACGATACTCATCTGATTGCTCAAAAAACAATTCAAAACAAGGTACAGATACTATACGAGTAGAAATATTACGAGCTGATAACACCTTATGCGCCTCTACAGCAATTTTTAATTCAGAACCTGAAGCAAAAATTGTAACTAATGCATCAGTAGAATTTATATAGTTATATGCTCCAAAAGAACATAAATTCTTTTCTTCAAATTGTGTTCTAAGAAAAGGTAAATTTTGTCTAGACAAAGATATCACAGATGGACGATATTTTTCCTTAAGAGCTACCTGCCAACATTCTAACGTTTCTACTGAATCTACAGGCCTAAATACTAAAAGATTTGGAATAGCTCTTAATGCTGCCAAATGTTCTATAGGTTGATGTGTAGGACCATCTTCCCCTACCCCTATCGAATCATGTGTAAAAACATGAATTACCCTTATTCCCATCAAAGATGATAATCTTATGGCAGGACGGCTATAATCAGAAAATACTAGAAAAGTGCCAGCATACGGTATTAATCCCTTATGTAATGCTATCCCATTCATCATTGCAGCCATCGCATGTTCACGGACACCATAATGCAAATAACGCCCTGAAAAATCACTCATAGAAATAGACTTCATCTGACTAGTTTTCGTACCGTTAGAACCAGTCAGATCTGCTGATCCTCCTATAAGTTCTGGCAAACAATCGTTAACTACATCCAAAACAAGCTCAGAAGATTTTCTCGTAGCAACTTCTGGCTTAGAATATTTAATTTTTTCTTTTAAATTTATAATAGAATTATCAAAAGAATCAGGAAGATCATCTGAAAAACGTCGTTTAAACTCTCTCTGGATACCATTCTCAACAGAAGAAAAACGTTCTTGCCAATTTTCTCTTGCTTTCGAAGAACGTAAGCCAGCTAATCTCCATTTTTCCATTATATCATCAGGAATGCAAAAAGGATCTAAATCCCAATTCAACGCCTTACGAGTAGCTTTTACTTCCTCTTGACCCAATGCAGAACCATGTACTTTATTAGTACCAGATTTATTTGGAGATCCAAAACCAATAATCGTTTTACAATCAATCATCGTTGGCTTGTCTGATGACTGAGATTTTTTAATAGCAGATGTAATATCTTGATGATCATGTCCATTAACAGACAGAGTGTTCCACCCAGAAGCACGAAAACGAGCATGTTGATCAGTAGAATCTGCCAAAGAAATAGAACCATCTATAGAAATACCATTATTATCCCAGAGTAAAATTAGTTTACTTAATCTAAGATGTCCTGCTAAAGAAATCGCTTCTTGGCTTATTCCTTCCATTAAACAACCATCGCCAGCCAAAACATACGTGTAATGGTCAATTAAAAAATCGCCGAATTCATCTCCTAATTTACGCTCTGCAATAGCCATACCAACGGCATTAGCAATTCCTTGTCCCAAAGGACCAGTCGTTGCTTCAACACCAGAAAAAAAGCCATACTCAGGATGACCAGCTGCCTTAGAACCAATAGTTCTAAATTTTTTTATATCATCAATTGTTATATCTTGATAACCCAGAAGATAGAGTAATGAGTAATATAATATAGATCCGTGTCCTGCTGACAAAACAAAACGATCTCTGTTTGGCCACAGAGGGTACCTAGGATCAAAAACAATAAATTTTGTGAAAAGAACAGTAACAACATCCGCCATTCCCATAGGTAAGCCAGGATGTCCAGACTTCACATTTTCTATGGCATCTATTGATAAGAATCTAATAGCATTTGCCATTCTTTTATAATCATTATCATACTTCATCAACACCATACTTATCTCCGATGAAATACCTTAAGTTTTCTGAAACTACTTAACTAAATTCTCATACCAAAGAACGAACGACTAAAATAAGTATATCATGCGATAATCTGCTCTGTTTGCATATTATAATTTGTTAAACCTGATTTTTTCAATTTCCTTCAAAGGTATATACTAACTAAATAAAATAATTTACTCAATAAGAACAGAGCAAATAATGTAATTATTAAAAGATGATTAATGACTTAAAACGAATAATTGAAAGAGATAATGTATAATATTTTTTTGAAGATATGTTACAAATAAGGATATTAAATGACTCTACAAGAACAGAAAAATATGATACGCAAAGAGAAAAAAAAAATAAGAGACAATCTTTCCCCCGAAGAACGTCATAAAAAAAGCATTGCTCTTGCAAATATAGGGATAAAAGCAATCAAATTTAAAGAAGATAATCAAATTGCAATCTTTTTCCCTATTCAGTCAGAGGTAAATATAAATATGCTAGTCGAAAAAATAAAAATAAAAAAATGCTCCTTCTGCCTTCCAGAAATTACAGACAACAAAATGGTTTTTCGTAAATACGAAAATCCTAAAAAACTTGTCAAATCATCATTTAGCATTCTATCACCACCATCTTATACTTGTGAAATGAGCCCAGATATTATACTAGTACCACTTGTTGCATTTGATTCTCAGGGCAATCGTATAGGATATGGAAAAGGATATTATGATCGTGCTATAGCTAATGAACGACTTAAAGGGAAAAACCCTTATCTTGTTGGTATTGCATACGATATTCAGGAAACCTCATGCATTCAAGTGGAATCCACCGATATTCGTCTACATGCAATCCTAACAGAAAGTAGGTTTAAAAAATTTGATAAAGAGTATACGGATAAATCATGAGACTTCTATTCCTTGGTGACATCGTTGGGAAAACAGGTAGATCAATTGTTTGCGAGGCTCTACCACGCTTAATTAAAGATTTTAAGCTTGATTTCGTAATAGCTAATGGAGAAAACAGTGCTGGTGGCTTTGGTATTACCGAAAAGATACTTTGTGAAATGATAGAAGTTGGAATAGACGTAATAACTACAGGGAACCATGTTTGGGATAAACGAGAAGCACTTGTATTTTCTCAACGTTACCATCAATTTCTACGTCCAGCAAATTATCCCCTTGACACTCCAGGCAATGGATCTGGGTTGTATCAAGCCAAAAATGGTGCAAATATCTTGGTTTCCAATATAATGGGGAGAATTTTTATGAATCCTATATTAGGTGACCCATTTAAAACCGCTGCTATAATTTTAGAAACATGCCACCTAAAAGAACAAGCTGATGTTATAGTATTTGACTTTCATGCCGAAACAACTAGTGAAAAACAATGCTTTGCACATTTTTTAGATAGTCGCGCTAGCCTTGTCGTAGGAACTCATACACATATTCCTACTGCCGACGCACAGATTCTTGATGGTGGAACTGGTTATATATCCGATCTTGGAATGTGTGGCGACTATAATTCTTCTATAGGATTAGATAAAGAAGAACCTATTAATCGTTTTCTTACACAAATTCCAAGAAATCGTTTCATTGTTGCAAATGGATCCGCAACTTTATGTGGAGTATGTGCAGATATTTCCGATGTTACTGGGTTGACTGAAAAAATTTCACCTATACGCATTGGCCCTCGACTTCAGGAAGTAAGTCCAAACTTTTGGATGTAGCAAAAAATGAATCGAACAACATTTCATTCCCACACTTAACAACTAAAAGAATCAAAAAGGTATCACGCTGATGGCTGGACACTCTCAATTTAAAAATATTATGCATCGCAAAGAGCACAAAGATTCCCTAAAATCAAAAATGTTTTCTAAATTATCTCGTGAAATCACAGTATCCGCTAAGATATCCGGACAAAATCCATTAGAAAATCCACGACTAAGATTAGCTATTCAAAATGCTAAGAATCAGTCAATGCCCAAAGAAAACATTGAACGCGCCATTAAAAAAGCAGGAACAGACGATCTAGGAAATTACATTAACATAAGATACGAAGGTTATGCACCTGAAGGCGTTGCTATAATTATTGAAGCCTTAACGGATAATCGAAATCGTACAGCATCTAGCATAAGATCTATTTTCACCAAAGCAAATGGCTCTCTTGGATCTACAGGATCTGCAACTCCTTTCTTTGAACAAATTGGAGAAATTATTTACCCATCAGCAATTGGAGATTATAACGTAGCAATGGAAGCAGCTATTGAAGCTAATGCTTCTGAAGTATTACAAGAAGATCAAGAATATATATTTTACTGTGATTTCAATGATATAGGATTAACTCCTAACAAATTAGAGGAGAAAATTGGTGAGGCAAATAGTATCAAAGTTATATGGAAGCCATTAAATTTCATAAAAGTATCAAATGAAGATAAAGTAAAGTCTATCATCAAAATGATTGAAAACCTTGAAGACGATGATGATGTCCAAAGTGTATACTCTAATCTTAAAATTTTAGATTCTTAAATATATAACAGTCAAAATGATAGACTGAATAGTTTTATGCTACCTATGATTATTGTAAAAACAGCTATATTCTCGTAATATAGACTTATTAACCCTATTACACCGTAAAATAAATGGTTTATATATCCCTAAATATAGGATATATACCTGCAAAAACAGCGTTGATTATAAATTATTTTATAGTAATCATATCCTTTTTGATATGAAATCACACTGTTTTAGAAGAATCAAAAGGTTGCCAACAATCTGCGAAAGGGGAAAGTATTAAAATCGCTCATTAATAGTTAATAGCTATTAGCTCACATGTAGTTGATGTATAATATTTAAGTATAAAATTTGAAATAAATGCTAGATATGGATTTATATTTTAGCTGCATTAGGTAAAGGAGGAAGAAAGAGAATACATCATGTCACATACGTTATTTAATACTGTAGAAGATATTGATCTAAACTTGTATCTTACGTTTGTGTGGGGCAAATTAGTGGAGGCGAAGTACGTGCTATTAAGGAGTTGCAAGAGGAAATTGTAACAAATACAATATGGGGTACATCCGTGATCGTGTTAGAATCAATAAAATAGTAGGCAGTGTTTTTATTACTTTTAACACAGAAGTAGCTCTAGTTATTGAATAATAATAAGATACTCATTTCTAAAATAAAAACATCAAAGAGAGTAAGCCAAAAAAATAGACGAATGAGGCTAAATTATCCGTACGAAACAATCAACGATTCTTGAGGACGGCGAAGCTATTTATGACTACTTGAGTAGTAGATTTTGATTCTGTTATAAAAATTATGACACTAAGTTATATTAAAAATGAACATATACCTTTGACATGTTGATCTTTTTTTTTGTTATTATTCAATAACTTATTGTAGTCAATGCCATTTTCCATACTCATATTAGTAATACACTTCACTCTATATTTTTTTGTTTTATCGCTATTAGATAATTATTGCCTAGATCCCCTCTTTTTATCCTATTTTCTATAGGTGTAATATTTATCTGAGTTGAAGAATTTGCCTCGAAAGTATGAATTTTTTTCTGCAGATCTTTGATCTTATTTTCAAAATCTTTAAACTTGAAATTGGCTGGTGCTAGATTATGCGAAAATTAACGCAATTATTTTTGTATATTTTCCAGCTTTTGACTGTATTCTTCTATAAGAGAAGCAATTTCCTACCGTTTTATTATCGTCTGTCTGTATTAATAACAGCAGTAAATAGGGAGTTCCAATAGTCACAAGCACCCTCAGGAGGGAGTTTTTACATAATTACTTTGTCTCAACCAATAATACAGTTTGTTTCAACAGTATAAGAATGAGGAGCTAGTATTTGGTCTCCAACTTTAACAAACACTTTACTGTTCATATTTCCTCACGTATCTTAAAGGTGGTTGTATTTATTATCCCCTGCAATGTACGAAATCTGACTTTGTAGATGATATCAGGAGAAACATGGAGTTATTTACTTCCCATATCTTTTATCTGATTGTCGATAGACGTAAAATCTATTAGAAGTAAAGACTTAAGCTCACTGGCTTTATCTTGAAAATTTTTTCCTTCTGTTTTTTGTGATTCTTCTTATCCTGTGCTCTTTTTCGCTTCTACTTACCTTTTAACTTGTGCAGTATGTTGTTTTAATTCTTCAAATTGCCCAAAAGAAAATAAAATTATTAAACCAGAAGTTACTTATATCTCTGAAAGAGACTTTGGATAACATATTTTCTTAAAAAATCAGAAAATCGGAACTTTTGTAACCATTGAGCTATCTAAATATTTTATGAAACTACTGGAGATAATACCTATGGGTACAGATACGTTTTTTGTCATAATGGATGCCCACCAATTCGTCATCTGGTTTGGATTAAAAGCACGAAAAGCAGGTATTAATAAATCAGCTCATGGAGTTCGTAAATTCTCTGCGACTATTTCAGCGGAAAATGGAGCAACTACTCATGAATTGATGGCCACTTATGGCTGGAAATCAGTAGCACAAGCAGAAACTTATACTAAAGGAGCGGATCGTATCCGTTTAGGAATCAAAACTTCAAGGCTTATTTCTGAAGCTATAGAATCTAATAAGCCCGAACCCAATAAAAAAGGTAAGGGTCGGGGGTGATAAAATGACGTTAAATCATACAGTTAGAGGCTATAATACAATATTAACTTAATATGGGATTATAAAAGCTAACTAGGAAATTAGGAAAAATTATTTGCACTTTTAACAAATAATAAACATGATCTTGTGCGAAAACTTCAATAGACTAATGATTACGAGTATCCGTCATCTTCAACAACTAATAATCTCTATAACGATAAATAATGGTATAAAAAAAATCCCAATAGTTTTTTAAAATCATATTGATTACTTTATGGAGGAGAGGAAGGGATTCGAACCCTCGATACGTTTCCGTATACACCCTTAGCAGGGGTGCGCCTTCAACCACTCGGCCACCTCTCCATCTAGATGAAATATGTTGGTATTTCCCTTAATAATCAAGTGTTTTATTTTTTCTCGATAGAAAACTATCATTTCAATTATATGATTTAAATTTTAATAACTATAATTTCTATTATAAGATAAATATCACATAATCAACACATTCTATGGATTTATAAATTATTAGTTAGGAACAATGTTTTTAAGATATTCGAACAACGAACTAATTAATTTTTGTTTTTTAGCATCTTCTTTATGTATGTTACTAAGTTCATATAGTTTATTTCGATACTCCTCAACACGAAGACTATTAAAAACATTCTTTCTATGCTCCAACCATTTTTGTTTTTCTTTATAATTTAATGTATGAGGAAAGTTACGAGCTCTATATCGAAATAATAATTCAGGCAATCGACGGTCAAAAAATGAAACATCTAACTTCGATAATTTTTCTGGTTTAACGTCTAATATAAGATTCATTATTTCACGGTCTTTATCTGAGAAAAAACCATCATAAAGTTGAGAATCTACGTCTTGAGATTTTGGAAAAGGTTTACTAAATATAGACTTTACTTTATCTTGAAGATCAGTTTGTTTACGTAATAAAGATAAATTATCTAAACATTGATTATAATCAATGCCCCAACGTTCAAAATCTTTTTCATCAAAACGATCCATCGAAGAAAGAACTGGACACTTATTAAGATGCACCAATTTGAGAGGAACAGGGGACAAACTACCTAAAATACCATGCTTTGTAAATAATCTTTCCTCTAGCTGAGTACTATTCAAATCCTGTAATACACTCATATTACCACTTAAATTACAGCTAATTATTTGAGTATCATACTTAGGATGATATGCTATAGGAGCAATCAAAGCAGTATTCCCCTTAGGATTTGAGAACTTACCTGAAACATGTACTAAGGGAGACATTTTATCGCAATTAATAATTTTTTTCAGAGTATTTTTATGACGATGATCATACAAATCCTTGAATAATACAGGCTTTCGTTTACGAACTAATTTCATTAACTCAAGAGTAGCATGAACATCTGAATCTGCATCATGTGCATTAATATGTTCAATATTGTTAGCTATCGCCAAATCCTCAAGCTTAAAACTATAGATACCATCATCTCTACGAGGCCATTTGATACCCTCAGGAGAAAAATCATGAATAGCACGCATAACATCTAATAAATCCCATCTAGAATTTTCTTGTTTCCAACTCCAACCATATGGATCATAAAAATTACGATATAAAATATTACGACTATATTCATCATCAAACCTAATATTGTTGTAACCAATAATACAAGTATTAGGCTTGCTGAAAAATTGATGAATGCGTTTTGCAAACTCAGCTTCTATAATACCATTATGCAAGGCTTTTTGTGGCGTAATACCATTGATTAATACAGCTTCTGGATCTACTAAATAATCATCAGCTAGCTTGCAAAAAAATACTTCTTTACTCTCTATATTTTCCAACTGGTGATCAACGCGCAAACCAGCAAATTGGGCAGGACGATCCAATGCAACATTTTTACCAAATGTTTCATAATCATATATTACAAAACTGCAATTCAAAATCATAACTCCATATATGTATTTTCATTAACATATAATCATCATACAGCATATTTTAAAAAATGACTCGAACAATACAAAAGAGATCTCTATTAAAAAAAATACAATTTTTAGGATAATATTCTAAAAATAATAATATTATTAAATATGATTTAAAACAATATAACCAATGATTAATAGAATACTTATTAGATTTTTAATAGAAAACCTGATAAGAGATGAGTTGCTACCGTTATATGAGCTACAGTTACTTCTTTTTCGGAAGAAAGAATATCAACAACCTGATCTTTAACTTCTTTCCATTTCTCATTTTGCATGATAGTTTCAACCGAACTACCGTTGGTAATAGCCTTTGCAATCATCTCACGTCTTGCAGAATACATCCAATCCAAACCAGCTGACAAAGCAAGATCTTCATAATGATCATCTACGACAACATTATTAGCTACAGACAGCAATCTATCAACTCCTAATCCCTCAGAAATAGCTAACCACATATCCAAAACTACTAATAGGCTAGTATCACAAGTTTCTGATATATCAATTAAATCTGGGACAACCATTAAAAATTGCATTCTAACAATTCTATTCGCAATATCTAATGGGAAACCAGTATTTATCAGTTTAATCACTCGATTATTAAAACGCTCTAACCATTCTGATGGTATTTTCTCTTGTAATAAATTATCTAGTTTACGGAATGATGTTACAAGACGTTTTACTGCATTATCAATATCTCCAATAAACTTTCCATTTTTAATGAGAAGACGAGTAATATTAATAAAAGTCAACCTAATCTCTTCATATATCTTATTCTGCAGTTTTCCACTAATCTGGTTGTCCAATTTATCAACTTCTTTCCAAAGTGATTCCAATTCATATCCAGCATCAGCTATCACGGCAGAACGGACAACATCTTCAATTGAAGAACTAGTCTCTTTAGCTAAACTAACAACAAAACAAGAACCACCTTTATTGATAATACCATTAGCTAGAACTGTTGAAATAATCGCTCTACGCAATTGATGATTCATAATATCTTCAAGATATAGCTTGCTCAATTGATTTGGAAAATAACTCAATAATAAGTTAGAAAAGAATGAATCGTCTATTAGAGTACTTTCCAATAATTGTTCAGATAATTTCAACTTAGCATACGAAAGTAAAATACCTATTTCAGGACGACTAAGAGGAATTTCATCTTTAATACGATCTTCTAAAGCAGTAATACTTGGCAAATGTTCAATTTCTCGATGCAGATTTCCTTCTTTCTCTAAAAACTTCATCAATTGTCCAAAATTCCACATCATTGCCATACTTTTACGTGATTCCAAAGAAATAGCTAACGATTGTAAATAATTATTCCGCAAAACAAGCTCAACTACTTCAGAAGTCATAGAGCTTAAAAGTTCATTACGATTCTCTAAAGTAAGACGTCCATCACGCATTGCTGAAGCTAATGCAATCTTTATATTTACTTCTAAATCAGAACAGTTCACTCCACCTGAATTATCAATAGAATCAGAATTAATATGTCCACCATTTAAAGAATAAACAATCCTAGATTGCTGAGTAAGACCAAGATTAGCACCTTCTCCTATAACTTTTGCTCTTACTTTATCAGAGGTTACACGAACAAGATTATTAGCTTTATCTCCTATATCCTCATTGTTTTCTTTAGGTGAACGAATATAAGTTCCAATACCGCCAAACCATAAAAGATCTACCGGAGCCATCAAAATTGCCGAAATAATTTCAGAAGGCGTAGCTATTTCATTTGAGATTCCTATGACAGCTGCAGCTTTAGGATTCAACCTCACAGATTTTTCTTTCCGTGAAATAATCATTCCTCCTTTAGATAATACCTTACGATCAAAATCCTGCCAACTTGAAGATAAAGAATCAAAGAGCCTCTTACGTTCATTAAAAGTACTTTCCAAATCTGGATCTGGATCAATAAATATATCACTACGATCAAAGGCAGCTACAAGCTTGATTTTTTTAGACAAAAGCATACCATTTCCAAATACATCGCCTGACATATCACCAACACCTGCAACAGTAAAAGGCGTAGATTGAATATCAATATCCATTTCACGAAAATGTCTCTTTACTGCTTCCCAAGCACCACGAGCAGTAATACCCATCTTTTTATGATCATATCCCATTGATCCACCAGAGGCAAAAGCGTCATCTAACCAAAATTTTGCTTCTTGAGCTAAGCTATTTGCCGTATCTGAAAAAGTTGCTGTTCCCTTATCTGCAGCAACAACTAAATAAGGATCGTTTTCATCTAAGCAAACAGTATTACATGGATGAATAACTTCTTGTCCTTCAAGATTATCTGTTATAGATAGCAAAGCACGAACATAAGTCTTATATGCTTCACGACCTATTTTAATTATTTCATCTCTAGATCCTTCAGAAGGCAATCTCTTAGGATAGAATCCTCCTTTAGCACCCATAGGAACAATGACAGCATTCTTAACTTTCTGTGCTCTTACCAATCCGAGAACTTCTGTTCTATAATCTGCAGCTCTATCAGACCAACGCAAACCACCACGCGATATTTTCCCAAATCTCAAATGAACACCTTCAACTTCAACACCATATACAAAAATCTCACAATGCAATTCATCTGTACCGATACTATTGATATTACGAGAATCAAATTTAAATACGAGTGGAACGTCACCTTTGTGTTTTTGAAAATAGTTAGTACGCAAGGTACCGAGAATTAAATTAACATAAAAACGCAATACAGTATCATCATCTAAACTAGGTACTTTTAATAAAGCAGTATCTATTTCCTCTAAAATTTTCTTAGTGGCGTCCTCTCTATTTTCCTCGGATAATCCTGGATCAAAACGATTATAAAAAAGACTAAAAAGCAACTCACTAATTTTAGGATTTTTACTTAAAATTTCTGCAATCAATTGTTGTGACCATGTAACAGATACCTGTCTAAGATATCGAGCATATGAACGTAAAACACTTACTTCATATACACGTAAATTCGTCAACATAATTAAATGATTAAAAGAATCGTTATCTACTCTATCTTGGAAAATATATTTAAAAGCTTCTACCAGAGCATCTATACGATCTTCGATATCAAACTGTACAACAGTGGCAGGTAGTTTTAAATCCATATGATATAAGACGACAAGATGCTTTTCATCATCTGTCAGCATCTTAATTTCAAACGTATCCTCACTTATGACGGTAAAACCCAAATTTTCAAGCAATGGAACACGTTTAGATAAAGAAAAAGGACCATTCGCGTGAAAAATCTTGATCTGCACATTTCCATCTTTCTTGCTCGAAAAATGTACGCGTAGCTTTTCTTTCCCTTCAGCACAACTTTTAATGTAATATAAATCCTCTACTGCTTTTTCGGGAGAAAATACGTCTTGAAATGTCTGAGGGAAAATAAAACGCGGAACTCCATTTCCAGCTTTTTTATAAAATTTTTCTTCCCAACATGCCACAATAGAACGAATTCCTTCTTCAAGAGATTCTTGAGATGGATTAATAATTTTTCCACCTGAAAACACTATTACAAAATGAATCCTTACCAATCCTTCTTCAAGGACACTAAAATAGTAAGATGATACACGACCGGCATAAACCTCAGATAAATAATTTATGATCCTTTCACGAACAAAAGTATCAAAATATTCCCGAGGTATATAAATAAGCAATGACACAAATCTATTTAAACGATCAATTCGAGGAAGAACACGTGTACAAGGTCTATCCATAATATCAATAATTTGTTCACAAAAAGAAGCTAGAATCGTTGGGTCAATTTGAAAAAACTCATCTCTTGGATAAAATTCCAAAGTATTTTGTAACATACGACTCGAGTGACTATTAGGGTGAAAATTAAGCAAATTTTGAACTTTAATAATTTTTTCGCGCAATAAAGGAATCTTGGAAGCTTTCTGCGAATACACTAAATGGGTAAAAAATCCAACAACGTGTAATTCACCAATAATTTTTCCTTTTTCATCAAAATGTCTAATCCCTATATAATCCATATATGAACGACGATATATAATAGACATGATATCAGATTTGGTAACAATGACAAAATCATGATCATCTAAAAAATGATCTGTTTTAGGAGATACACACGAATTATTTTTATCAAAACTCAAAATAGAAATATCATGATCTCTCAAAATCCCTAATCCTGATGCAATACCAAGATCTAATTTTAATTTTTCTTGTCCTGATGGAAGAGGATGATACCTCATACCCATAAATTGGAAATTATCTTCTTTTAACCAATTGATAAAAGTCAATGATTCAACTATGTTCTCTTGGGCATGGCTTTTAATATCCTTCAAATTAGAAAAAGATTTTTGTATTTTATCAATAGATACAATCATTTCTTGTGAATCTTGGAAAACTAGCTTGAGTTGTTCAATAATAAAAATCAGTTGTTTTTTAAGATATTCTGATTCTTTTTCAGTGATTTTAGGACAATGAATTTGTATCAAGCTAATTTTTTGTTTCGTAATACAAGAATCCTCAGGAGAATATAAACGCCAATCACCACCATCTTTATCTTTTGTAAAAACCGGATGAATAGCCATAGTAAGATTACGAAGGTTCGAAACTATTTCCCCTAAAATGGATTGGTATAAGAAAGGAATATCATCTACAATCACCGTGATAATACTGGTAGATATTCCTAAAGGATTAATATCTTCTACTTCCCTTATATCTATACAAAAGTAAGTACCAGAATGGTGCAGTCCCGAAAAAATTTCATATGAGACAATTGAGGTAAGAGCAAGCATTTTGGGTGAATACTTCTCAAGATCATCAACACTAGCTTTCCCAAACATACAAACCGCATTAAAAGACGGCACTCTTAAAACATCTATTTCTGCATTGACTTCACCGATGATTTTATTTCTTTTTAAGTCTCTAAAAAGCACTGATTCTACCCTTTTTAAGCTACTATTCTATGTTATCAACAAAACAATTATATAATTAATATTATGAATATTTTTCCAAGATATATAATTTCAATTCAGAATACCAAGTATATTTAATTAGAACGAATCACTATAATAATATTTATCAAAACTTAACTCACTATCAACTTTTAATCATTTTCTTTTTTAAAATATAGTATTTTATAAATTAATAACCTTGTTTATCGTATAAGAGATATATTATTTGATTTTTTTAATAAAAATAGAAGGATAATGGATGTGACTGGATTTCCAAATAAACTATTAAATCGTCATCGTGAATTCATTGAACGCCAGTATGATAAAAAATTATTTCAAAAACTATCAGACCAACAACGTCCTAAAATAATGATTATTTCTTGTTGTGATTCGCGCGTTGCACCTGAAACAATATTCAATGCTAGACCAGGAGAACTATTCGTAGTACGAAACGTTGCAAATATTGTCCCACCATATGAACCAGATGGAAATCATCACGCAACTTCTGCTGCAATTGAGTTTGCAGTTCAAGGGCTTAAAGTAGAACATATAGTAATCATGGGACATGGAGGTTGTGGAGGAATACAAGCTGCTTTAGATCCAATGAACCCTCCTTTGTCTACTGGTAATTTTATCGACAAATGGATAGAAATAGTACGCCCTCTTGTTAAAGGAATAGTTGCGAATGATCCTATTGAAAAACAAATTATTCTTGAACAGCTATCAATTCGCAATTCATTAAAAAACATACGAAAATTCCCTTTTGTTAGAAAATTAGAAAAAGAAAATCTATTAAAAATCCACGGCGCCTGGTTTAACATTGGTTCTGGAGATTTGTGGACTCTTGATCAAAAAAATGATTTATTTATATGTAATACAAGATAATTAATTGAAAAAATTAATGACGGAAGTGTCTTATCCCTGTAAAAACCATAGATATACCATGTTGATCTGCTACTGAAATAACCTCTGAGTCTCGTATAGATCCTCCAGGCTGTATAATGGCAGTCACACCCGCCTTAACTGCCTCAATAATACCATCGGGAAAAGGATAAAATGCCTCAGAAGCAATAACTGAACCTATTGTAGCAGATTTCACTCCACGTTGAATAGAAATATTATTAGCTTTTATAGCTGCAAAACGAGTAGCATCAATCCTACTTGTTTGACCAGAACCGATTGCAACAGTACAACCGTTTTTAGCATAAACAACAGCATTTGATTTGACGTGCTTTACTACTTTAAAAGCGAATTTCATATCACTTAATTCTTGATTTATAGGCCTTCTTTTAGTCACCACCGCCAATTCTTGATCACCAATTATATTATCACGTGTTTGCAAAATAGCTCCACCAGAGATTGTTTTTAATACAATATTCATGCTACAAGGGTCTTGTAAACCAGATGTCTTTAAAAAGCGAATGTTCGGTTTTTTAGCAATAACAGCTCTAGCTTCATTAGAAAAGGATGGAGCGACAATAGCTTCAGTAAAAATTTTTATTAATTCTAGTGCTACTTCTTGATCTAATTCCCGATTAAATGCAATAATTCCACCGAATGCAGAAATAGGATCACATGATAATGCTTGACGATATGCTTCAACAAGAGTATCAGCAGTTGCTACGCCACATGGATTCGTGTGCTTGACAATCACGCAAGTAGCACAATCTTGAGAAGGGAATTCAGAAATCAGCTCAAATGCAGCATCAAGATCGTTAATATTATTGTAAGAAAGTGGCTTTCCTTGAACTAAATGCGCATTAGCTATCCCAAATTTTTGCTCATTAGTAGAATAGAGAGCAGCTTTTTGATGAGGGTTTTCTCCATAACACATATCTAGTTTTTTAACAGCAGTTATATTGAGATAATCTGGAAAATATTCATCTTCCGAATTAGCAAACCACTTACAAATAACAGAATCATAATAAGCAGTCCTAGAAAAAGCACGTTGAGCCATTTTCTTTCTAAAAGTACTAAGTACCTTACCGTTATTTGAATCCATTTCAGTCAGTAAAGATTGATAATCATTGTGATGCGTTAAAACTGTAACATAGTCATGGTTCTTAGCAGCGGCTCTAATCATCGACGGACCGCCGATATCAATATTTTCGATTATAGTATGATAATCATATTCCTTATCACAATATTCTTCGAATGGATATAAATTGACTACTACAAGATCGATTGGTTCTAGTCCGTGATCTTGCATATCCATAATGTGATCTTGATTATCACGGACTCCTAAAATACCTCCATATATCCTAGGATGAAGAGTTTTGACCCGACCGTCCATTATTTCAGGAAAATTCGTAACATCAGAAATATTAACAACAGGAATGTTTTCTTTTTTTAACAATTGATAAGTTCCACCCGTTGATATGATTCGAATATTCCATGAAATTAATCTCTTAGCAAATTCAACAATACCTGTTTTGTTGTGGACAGATATTAGTGCAGTTTTAATCGAAATTTCATCAGGACAAATATCTTTTTTACGAGAACGATTCATCTAATCCTCCTATTTAATAAAGGAATTAAAACAATAATTAATCATCAGATAGAAACAATAGAAAGATAATTTGTTTCAGTTACTTAGTATATCAATAAACACAACATAAGTATTTTAGATAATTTTATTTTTATTATACATTTAAAATAATCTCTCATAACTTCATCCAATATAATTCTTTTTATAGTTACATCAAACGTCTAAGAGCCACTGTAAAGAAACCATTCATTCCTGAGGATGCACCATCAATTGACTCTAACATGTCTGGAGTAATTCTAATCCACTTCTCAGGAGCAATAGCCATAGCTAAATTTGTACTTGTCAAGAAAGCATTATTTAAGGACATAATTTCAATAGGGATCGGAGAAGATTGAAGAACCTTTTTAACAACTTCTTCACTATCTTGTTTATCCAATGAACAATTAGAAAAAACAACTATTCCACCAGGTTTAACAAAACTTATTCCACACAAAAGCAATCTTTCCTGCAAATTTGCCGAATTTAATATATCGCTTGTATCCCTAGTCCATAATACATCTGGATGACGTTTTATTGTCCCTGTAGAAGAACAAGGAGCATCTACAAGAACAGCATCAAATAATTTTTCAGGACAATAATCAAAAGCATCAATCTCAATGAGATCATCCGCATACAAACGCAATCTATCAAGATTATATCTTAATTTTTCTAAACGTCTTTTTGAAATATCAAGAGCGGTTACTCTTGCTCCAGAAACAATAAGTTGTGCTGTTTTTCCTCCAGGAGCAGCACATAAATCCAGAACAGATAAACCTTTTAGCTCACCAAATAATTGAACAGGAATTGAAGATGAAGCATCTTGTACCCACCAAATACCTTCTGAGAATCCAGGAAGAGAAGAAACCGATCCTTTTAATTCTCTTAGACGTATTCCTCCAGTAGGCAAAATAACAGCGTTTAGCTTATGCGCCCATGTTTCAATATCAGATTTTACTCTTAAGTCAATGTAAATAGGAGAAATATAAGATTTGGCTATGGCAAAAGTTTTCTCTTTTCCATAGAAATTTTCCAAACGCTCCTTAAACCATTGAGGAATACAAGATATATTCTCAACATATTGTAGTAAATATACTTTTTCTCTAGATACTCTACGCAATATTGAATTGACAAGCTTTGAAAAGTATTGGTTTTTTTTATCAAGTTTAGTTTGCTCTACTGCTAGATCTACAACAGCATAATCTGCAACATCCAAATAAAGAATTTGCGCAATAGAAATACGCAATAATTGTCGTAAATATTTTTTTTTTTTAGACAAAGAAGATAAAAGTACAAAATCAAGAATAGCATCAATACGAGGTAAAAAACGCAGTGTTGCAATAACGATAGCACGAACTAATATCTGATCTCTATGCGAAAGACGACAAAATGAACTATCTCCATGTTCTAGATCAAATAAACAATCTAAAGAAATTTTTTTCATAATCACACAAGACAACAAATTAGCAGCAACTAATCGTGCACTCATTCCAGATTTCAACAATGCAAATAATCCACAAATACTATATCTATTTTATACTTTTTAGTTCAGAGAAAAAACGAAATTATTCCTATTCTAGAAGGACAAGTAGATAATTAACAGTTATAATCAAAATACATTCCTAAAATTTTCATAATAAAAATATAGCAAAAATATGTATCCCAAATATCACGATAAAAATGGTTAATATAAATATCAATATAAAATATACTCAAAAAACATATCAATTATCTTTAGCTAGTGTTATACTAAATTCCAAATATAGTACTATATTATGTTATACCATGATATTGATGCAAAATGATCATTGAATAATTAAAATATTTAGCATTATTATAGAAAAATAAAAGAGCAGATATTATATGAAATCTACAACGATAGCACCAACTGAATCACATTCTTCTATTGCAAAAAGAGCTCTAGAAGAAGCTAATGTGCGCAAATCTACCAATAAACAAAGCAAACAACTCCCAAAAGAAATAGGAGGAAGAAATGGGTCAGATCCTACTCGTTTTGGAGATTGGGAAAAAAACGGGATATCAGTAGATTTCTAGTAATATTTTACATAAAAAATACCATTTAACTTTTTAGATTTAAATGTAAAAAACTGCATTACAAAATATAGATATCAAAAAATAAAACTCAGACACTTGATATAATGAGTATCTATGTGTCTAAATTTTAATCAAATAAACTAGAAATAGATCTCTCTTCAAAAGTTCTTCTAATAGCTTCTCCGATTAAATTAGCAACATTAAGAACACGTATTTTAGACGAAGACATAACTGAAGCTGATGGCTGTATAGAGTTAGTAATCACCAATGCTTTCATTTTAGATGCTTCTATTCGTTCAATAGAAGAGCCCGACAAAACACCGTGAGTAATATACGCTGTTACACTCAAAGCTCCTTTATCATATAGAGCATCAGCAGCACCACAAAGAGTTCCACCGGTATCAACGATATCATCAATTAAAATACAATCTTTGCCTTTTACCTTTCCTATAATATTCATAACTTCACTTTGACCTGGATGTTCTCTTCTTTTATCAACAATAGCTAATAAACATCCTAATCTTTTAGCAAGCAAACGAGCTCTCACTACTCCTCCAACATCAGGAGAAACAACCATAAGATTAGACACGTCATTATATTTTTTAATATCACGATCTAAAATTGGCAATGCATATAAGTTATCTGTTGGAATATCAAAGAATCCCTGAACTTGTCCCGCATGCAAATCCAAAGTCATAACACGATCAACTCCAGCTTTCTTAATCAAATTGGCGACTAATTTAGCAGATATCGGAGTACGAGGACTAGGTTTACGATCTTGACGACAATATCCAAAGTAGGGAATTACGCCTGTAATACGCTTTGCTGAAGAACGACGTGCAGCATCCACCATAATAAGCAATTCCATTAAATGATCATTAGCTGGACAAGAAGTAGATTGCACTATAAAAACGTCTTCTCCTCTCACATTTTCTCCGATTTTAACAGATACTTCTCTATCAGAAAAATATGTAACCGAAGCTGTTCCCAAAGATACACCTAAATAATCACAAATCTCTTGAGTAAGATGCCTATTAGAATTTCCTGAAAAGATTTTCATACGGGAGATAACCTATTTAAAGAGTACAAAGACCTACTAAAATAACGTTTTATTTTATAATGGATAAAAGTTTTACTAACAATTATGTTTATATTTTCAATTCATTCAACGTTATAGTACATAAATTCCAATCTAAACTATAATAAAATATATATTCCTTCACAAGAATTATAGATACAATCAAGTTTTCAGAACATAAAATTAATTTAAAAAAAAGTTTGAATAGCATAAGACATAATCATAATTGATTGATTGATTTCTTAAAAAACAATCAAATTATTTTTTAATAAAAATCACTAAATTCAATTGTAATTTATAAAAGGCATTAATTCTACTTTCTCATGTGATACGACCAAAACCTTAAATAATTCTCCCATACTTTTTTTATCGGAAGGACTTCCCACTAAACGTCTCACAGAATCTAACAGAACACCATTTCTTTTTGTCTTCCGAATAAGAGAGTATGCTCTTTGCCAAATTCCAAGCCCTTCTAAAAATCTTCCTTGAGTTACCAATCCATTTACATACAATCCATAAAGAATAGCAATTAAAGATAATCGCTGAAAATCCACATGACTAGTAAGATCTGCTTGCCCTGGATTTATTAATGGAGAAATATATCTATGTCCTTTAACCGCCTGTAATGTATCACCAATACTAGATTGACAGTATCCATAATCAAAAATTATTGCTGTTCCGCCATAAGATGATAATCTATTAGAAATTGACTTCATTTCATTATCTCTATACGGAGATTCTTCAAATATCGTTCCAACACTACAATCAATACAAGAAAAAAAATCTGATTCTATTGCATCATATCCTATACTAAAGAAAATGGAATCATGATTATCTATATCTATTACGCGTTCACGAATACCATTTTTTGTTATAATAAATTGTTTAATTGGTAAACTATCAAAAAACTCATTAGCCAAAAGAAAAGTAAATCCTAAAGGAACAGTGTCAAGACTAATGCACCATTTTATCTTGTCTCCATAAGATGAGAGATTTTTCTTTTGAAACAATGTAAGATTTTCACTATTTTCAACCATATATACCGATATAATAGAAAAAAAACTAGGTTTTAATTTGCTAATTACACGCAGTATATCCAGCATCATTGTGCCTCTTCCTGGCCCTAATTCTATCAATCTGACACTATCTGGAGAACCATGTTGTTCCCATGCGCAAATTAAAAATATTGCTAACATTTCTCCAAAAATCTGACTTATTTCCGGCGAAGTAATAAAATCATTAAAAGGATTGCGTGTTTTATAGTAGCCAAACTCAGGGTCTGAAAGGCACAATGAGAAATATTGGTCAACAGTCATTTGACCATTTTTTTTAATAAGATTAACGATTTTCCTGGTTAATTCATCTTTCAAGGGAACTCCTTAATTATATGCGCAAAGACTTAATAAATAGAACAATACCACCTATGAAAAGGAATACCGATAATATCATTCCCATTGTCATCCAATCACCCAACAAGTACCCTAACTGATAATCTGGTTCGCGGAAAAATTCCATAACAAATCTAATAACAGCATAACAAATCGCAAAAGCACCTGATGTCATTCCTGGTTTTTTCAAAGAACCACGATAAACCATCAAATTCATGATCAAGAAAATCAATAATCCTTCAGAAATAGCTTCATATAACTGACTAGGATGACGAGGGAAATTTCCTCCATTAGGAAAAATCATAGCCCATGGAACATTAGAAAATCTACCCCATAACTCGCCATTTATAAAGTTGGCAATACGCCCTAAAAATATTCCAACCGGAGCAGAAGTAGCTACAATATCTAAAAAAGAAAAAAAAGAAAAACAATAAATGCGTGACAATAAAAACATTGACACAATCGCACCTATTAATCCACCATGAAAAGACATTCCTCCTTCCCAAAGAAAAAATATGTGTAATGGAAAATTCCAAAATATCTTCCAATTATAAAAAATCACATACATAATGCGTCCACCGAGAATAATGCTGATCGCTAACCAAAAAAAACAACTTTCTCTGCAATCACCCTCTTTATGAATAATATTCTGTTTATTTTGATCTTCCGTCCATAGAGAAGTCTTATTAAGTAAATATGGTATGTACCAAATACCAAATAACATTCCAATTAAATAAGCCAATCCATACCAACGAATAGAAAAAAAACCTATTGATATTGCAATAGGATTTATATTAGGATACGTTAAAACAGACCAAAGCATATATTTATCTCCTCCTATTTATTTCTATAATGCTATCTTAAAAATGCGACAAAAATTGCAATATAACTAATTACTTGTGCCGAAAATAATAATACTATATACTTAGCACAATTGTTTTTTTATGTGCAGGATAATATAATGATATTTAGATCAAACCAAATTTTTGAGCAAGCTTCTCGTCTAGCCAATTGCGCATCCGATGCAGTAAAAATTATATCCAAAGAAGCAGAAACTTTCGCTCAAGTAAAAATTCAGAAAACCTTAAACTCAATGGGTGTGATAAGCTCAGAAGAAATCGAAAACATTAAAAGCGCAACCTCTTCTCTTCGAGAAGAGATTACATCCATTGATCAGCGCTTAGAAGCAATTGAAAAACAACTTACACAGCTTGAGTTATTGATAAATAAAAAAGAAAAAAAATAACCTTTACGAAATAATACTAAAACCTATAAATTCATCAATAAGTCTAACTGGAAGAGGTTATCTGGAACAGAGAAATACCCTTGAACTCCATCACATACAAAAATAAAGTCAACATATTTTTTAAAAAACAAAATTACCAAGATAATATCTAAAATTTTTGATTTTTAAAATCCCTTCAAATTAAAAATACAATCTATGACAACACATAAAGATTATTGTTCCCGTATAATAATATCTTTTTCAAATAACAAAAAACATAATATGAAAACCAATGGTACGGTTGAGTGGATTCGAACCACCGACCTCAGGTGCCACAAACCTGCGCTCTAACCAGCTGAGCTACAACCGCATATAAAATATATACTTCCACTATAATCATTGTTTACTGACTAATATTTAAATAAACGTATACTCTCATTCACTTAAAAAACAATATGTACAATTTCTAACATCGCGTTAACCTTAATAATAAATTAACGTTAATGAATACATATTTATACTTCCAGATCTTATACCTATCCCGTATTCTTAGATACATGTTGAGCAAGCGTCAACCCCCTTTTTATCACTTAAAATACACTGGATATAAAATGCTTATAACGCAATATCTTTACAAGGATAAAATCCTATATCTATGCAAAAGTTTGATGCAAGATAAAGAGCTATTGTTTTTTGAAAATATACGTCTTGCCCAAAATTGGGAATATAATACATTATACAACAAGATTGCTCTTTGTACTAAAAGTTTGAATGAGTTGTTTTTGTTAATATGCAGATTATATAAATATATCTTTGTTCGCTCACAATTTTTTATTAGAAAAGCAAACAGTATACTTATATTTAAAACATTTCACTTTATGTTTTATACGAAATTGGTATGCACATACAAAAATATAATTTTGTATAATGATAATGTGAAGTTTTTAATAATAGCAACATTATACTATAAGAACACAATTAAAATCCGACTACCTATTAATCGTAGAGATTATGAATTTACGATAATATATTTTAATCCTCCTCCAATACAAATAAAATTATAACTAATTTTATGGATACTTCTACTGAATGTGAAAACCATACGAACTAAAAAATTTCTAACCTAATATAGAAAATACCAAAGGTTCAAAGAATGAGCATTGATTCTATTATATCAAATCACAAAAATCTTGTAAGCAACTGTAAAGATAATGCAAAAAACAGCCTTGAAACAAAAAATTCAAAAATAATAAATAATTGCCAAGATCATCTGGAAAAATCAAATTTTACAGATCAAAAACAACCAATCGAAATTGAGGCACAATATGCTGAAAATTTAGATTTATCAAATAAGTTTATATTTGATTCAACGCCCCGTACGGTACGTTTTAAATGGAAAACAGACTCACACGGATATATACAAGAAATTTCAGAGGAACTATCAAAAACTATTGGAAATTATACATTACAAATGATTGGTATGCGATTATGTGATATTAATCATATACTTCAAATTGATCCTAACAATCGTCTTGTTGACCTTTTAAAAAAACAAAATACTTGGTATGGCAAAAGCACAATATGGCCTATAGAAGGAACAGATTTACATGTACCTATCGATTTGGCTGCTCTGCCAATATATTCAAGAGATCGTGAATTTAATGGCTTCAAGGGATTTGGACTTGTGCACGTAAATAGAGTAGAAAAAGATTCACGTTCATTAGGAAAAATATTAGATGAAAAATTATCCTACTCACGTAACATAAAGAATGGTATTTCTTCTTTTGATCAAGAAAGATTTGATTTATTATCTAATAAATCTTCTCAAATCAATAGTAGCATGCAAAAGAAAAATTCTTTTTTATCCGAATGCCATCATGATAAAGAAGATATTTTGGAAATTATGAAATCTTCCTTGTCAAAAAATGAGGAATTATTTCTTAAACATCAAGGAAATCATCATACTATTAATTTAAATAAATATATAGATAAAAACTATTTTACTAATATTGAAAATCATAAGGAAGAAAGCACTGAAGATTTATTTCAATGCAATCACCCATCTTTGTCTGAGTATTTTGATGAAGGGGAAAATCTAACACCAGAAATCGTTGAAGCATGTCCAATACCTTTCTTGGTATCTTCATATGGAAATATATTTTACGCCAATTCTTCTTTTCTACTTTTAACAAGATATAAGAGGATCAAAGATATAGAGATAGCTGGAGGTTTATCTACATTATTAAATGCTAAAAAATTATCAAAAAGTAATACAGTTGGATCTGTCATGCTATATTGTTCTGATGAAACATTAGTTCCTGTATCAGCTCGTTTACATACTATTAAGTGGAATGGAGAAAATTCACTTGCTATGACTTTTGTTCCTTTTGAAAAAAAAGAACAATTTTCGGAGAATATATCTCATAAAGAAAGAGATTCTGATTGCACAAATACGAATACTGATATGCGGAAAATGGAAATTGAAGTAATGCAATTGTGTTCAATTTTAGAATCAGCTTCTGATGGCATTGCTATTATAAATAGTGAAGGAATAATTGTTTCTGCTAACAACGCAATAAGCAGGTTATTTAACTATTCCATACAAGATATACTCGAAAAACCATTTACAATATTTTTAGAAAACAACACTAAAAATGATATGCAGCATTATCTTTCAGATATTGTGTCACTTAATCTAGGAAAAGTGCTAGATAAGGCGACATTCGGCCGCACAAAAGAAGGAACACTTATTTCAATACGCACTATAATAAAAAAACTTCCTTGTTCTGACTGCTACTCTCTCATAATACACGATATTTCAGAATGGAAACAAGAGAGAAATGAATTGTCTCATGCTATAAAAAGAGCAGAAAAAGAGAATTCCCATAAAAGTGATTTTCTAGCACGTGTGAGCCATGAAATTCGCACTCCATTAACTGCTATAATAGGTTTTTCTGAAGCTATAAAAAATCAAAGATTTGGACCTTTAGGAAGCCCTCGTTATGTAGAATATGCAAATTACATAGATAGATCTGGAAATCTTGTTCTTGATATTGTAAATGATCTCCTTGATATATCAAAAATTGAGTCTGGGAAAATGAACTTGCATTTTGAATCAGTATCTTTAAATGAAGCTGTTTCTGAAGCGATTTCTTTAGTACAATTATATGCTAATGAAAAACGTATTATCATTCGTACTTCATTTTCTAATAATATTCCTCAAATATTCGCTGATATACGTTCTGTAAAACAAATAGTAATTAATATATTGTCAAACGCGATTAACTTTACTCCTTCAGGAGGACAAATAATCATTTCAACCACATATACAAGCAATGAAGAGGTTATTTTACGCGTTAGAGATAACGGTATAGGAATGTCAAACTATGAATTAGAAAAAGCTATGAAACCATTTGGACAAATACCTAATTCTCAACAGGTAAGAGGAGAAGGAACAGGATTAGGATTACCACTTGCCAAAGCAATGGTAGATGCTAATATGGGGAAATTTTATGTTTCTTCTACTCCTACAAAGGGAACTTTAATAGAAATTATTTTTCTTCCACACAAATTATACGATTATAATTAGGCGATACTATTAGATAATTCAATAATTTAAAATTTAACTTTATATCCGTATTAAATAAATAATAGACGTGTGGTGTGTGATGTTTTTGAGAAAAATAGACATTATTGGAATTAATTATTGCTGGAACAAGACATTATTCCCATTCAATAGTTGCAGGTGGCTTAGATGTAATATCATATACAACTCTATTAATTCCCTTTACTTCATTAACTATTCTCGTAGAAACTTGACTCAAAAATTTCATATCGTGATGATAGAAATCAGATGTCATTCCATCTATTGAAGTAACAGCTCTTAAAGAACATACATTCTCATATGTACGATCATCCCCCATTACTCCTACTGTTTTAACAGGTAATAATACAGTAAATGCTTGCCAAATTTCACGATAAATACCAGCTTTATAAATCTCTTCACAATATATAGCATCAGATTCACGCAACGCTTCTATCTTTTCCTTAGTAACTTCTCCAATACAGCGAATAGATAAGCCAGGCCCTGGACATGGATGACGTTCTATAAAAGTATCAGGCAACCCTAAATCCTTTCCAAGAAGACGCACCTCGTCTTTAAAAAGCTCTTTTAGAGGCTCCACAAGCTTCATATTCATTCTTTCAGGCAATCCTCCCACATTATGATGCGATTTAATAACAGATGTAGGACCACCAAAAAAAGAAATACTTTCTATAACATCAGGATATAAAGTTCCCTGTCCGAGAAATTTTACACCTCCTATTTTTCTTGCCTCTTCCTCAAAAACTTCTATAAATAATTTTCCTATAATTTTCCTTTTATCTTCTGGATCAATAATATTTTTTAGTTTTTTCATAAATATATCTGAGGCATCTACAACTACCAGGGGAATATTTGGATAATTTTTAAATAAGTTAGAGACATAATCTACTTCATTTTTACGCATGAATCCATGATCAACAAGCACACATGTAAGATTTTCTCCAATAGCTTCATAGATTAAAAAGGCAGCTACAGTAGAATCAACTCCTCCTGATACTGCGCAAATAACACGATCATTTCCTACTTGTTCTTTGATACGGGATACCATATCCTTGCGATAAGAAGACATAATCCAGTCATCTTTGATACCAGCAATATGATGGACAAAGTTAGCTATTAATTGAGATCCTCCTTCTGTATGGATAACTTCTGGATGGAATTGAACAGCATAATATTTTCTCTTCTCATCTGCGATAAAAGCAAAAGGTGTACTATCTGATGATGCGATTACATCAAATCCTTTTGGAATACTCTCTACTTGATCACCATGACTCATCCAAACCTGCTGCCTGGAACCTTTTTCCCACATTCCTCTTAACAATGAACAATCTTTTTTTATCTCAATAAAAGCACGACCAAACTCTCGATTGTAAGAGTTTTTCATCTTTCCTCCAAGAGACTTACATATAATCTGCTGCCCGTAACAAATTCCAAGCACAGGAACATTTGAATCTAAAATCTCTTGTGGGATCCGAGGACTGTCAATATTCAAAGAAGAAGCAGGACTTCCTGATAAAATAATGGCTTGAGGACTTTGATCTCTAAAATAATCCAATGCACTTTTAAAGTCTACTACTTCGCAATAAACTTTATTTTCACGTACACGACGTGCAATCAATTGAGTAAATTGACTTCCAAAATCAATAATAAGAACTTTGCTTGTTTTTTTTATATTTTGCATTATACACTTTCATATTTGATAGAATTACAGCCAAGCAATTCATCTATTTGAAAAAATATCAATTTCGGAAACTACTCAATATCAACATTTATTTATATGTAAATACAATAAAAAATTTTACAATGATTAATTTCAATTCAACTATCTAAATTTTGCAATCCACTAATTTTTACACGATCAATATTATGACCATCTAGCTTTATAATCTCAAATTTTAGATTCATATCCATAAAAACCTCTTTTTCTTGAGGTAAGTGACCAAGCTTCCAAAGAATAAATCCAGCTAAAGTCGAGTATCTATCATATTGATCTACCAAATCAACACCAAATAATTTAGATGCATACCGTACATCAACCCAACCATCAACAGTCAAAGACCCATCTTCTTCTACAGTAATATCAAGCTTCTTATCATCTTCATCGGGAAACTCCCCTGCAATAGCTTCCAAAATATTAGCAGGCGTAATCATCCCTTCCAAAACACCATATTCATCTAAAACCATAACAAAAGTCTGTGAAGACTTACGCAAACGTTCCATTAATTTTAAAACACTGATATTCTCGTGAACAACTAAAGGTTTTCTAATAGATCTTTTCAAATTTATAGAACCTTCTTCAACAAAATCTCTCAACAGATTTCGTGCGGATACTATTCCAATAAAATTATCTAAACTTCCTTCAGCAATTGGGAATCTTGAATGCCCTAATTTAAGAATTTTCCATTGTAAATCTTTATCAAAAGAATTTACATCAAGCCATACAATATCAGTACGAGGAGTCATAATGGATTTTGCTGGTCGATCAGCAAGAGTTAAAACACTTTGAACCATATCTTTTTCCTGTTCTGATATTATTTGCTTTTCATGCGGTGAAAATGTTAAAGCATCAGAATTGATATTGAAACACTGAGATTTTATAGGTTTCCCTCCTAGTAAACGCAACACAGCATCAGCAGTTCTCGCCCTCAAACGTGATGTAGACATAAGTCGTTCGCGATTACGTCTCGCTAATTGATTGAAAAATTCAATAACACCAGAAAAACTAATAGCAGTGTAAATGTATCCCTTGGGAATATCAAAGTGTAATCCTTCGATAATAAGCAAGAAACCAATCATCAATAAAAATCCAAGACAAAGTATAACGACTGTAGTATGCCTTGAAATATAACTTATAATTGGCTTAGACACCGCCATCATCATTGAAGTAGACACAACTACTGCAATAGCCATGACGGAAAAATGTTGAACCATACCAATAGCAGTCACTACGCTATCTAAAGAAAAAACAAGATCTAAAACGACGATTTGTAGAGCAATTACTTGCCAAGAAACAGGGCTGACAAATTTATGTTTTTTGTCAAAACCATCCCCTTCTAATCGTTCATGCAGCTCTATAGTTCCCTTGAATAACAAAAAAAAACCACCAACAACCAATATAATATCACGTACGGAAAACGACAATCCTTTGAAGAAAAACAACGGCTGCTGGAACATCACTATCCAATAAGATATAGATGCAAGTAGAGCAATCCGAGTTATCATTGCAAAGGCCAGCCCAAATACAAGAGCTTTTCCCCTTTGAGCAATAGGCAATTTCTCTGTTAATAGTGTGATAAATATTAGATTATCTATACCAAGAACAAGCTCAAGGGCTATCAGAGTAGAAAGACCAATCCATACGTAATAATCGTATATCCAACCAAAAAACATCAAATCAAATTATAAAGTATCAGATGACGTAAACAACTGTATGTCATCCAATTTACCCCCCTTAAATTTAAATACCTTGGATAGAAAAATTAACCTTCATAGAAATCATATCCAGGAAAATATTCGAAAACTATAAACCAATTAAACTTTCAAGAATAAGAGGATATATCCAGCGAACAGCTATAGCTTGAATCATATAATAGATGTTTTACTTCAAAATAAAAAAAATGCAATATCCCTTTTATTATCAGGAATAAAACATTTTATATTCCCTACAAATACCATGCTGTAATTGTTGTTTTCACGATTAATATTATATAGATGTTATCGAATCTATTTTAAACAATCTATAGAAAGGCAATATTTATGACATACGTAGTCACTGAAAATTGCATTTTGTGTAAGCACACAGATTGCGTAGAAGTTTGTCCAGTAGACTGTTTTTATGAAGGAGAAAATTTCTTAGTTATAAATCCAGACGAATGTATCGACTGCGGAGTATGCGAACCTGAGTGTCCTGTTGATGCTATCAAATCTGATACAGAGCCAGGATTAGAAATGTGGTTGAAAATAAACTCAGATTATTCTACTCAATGGCCTAATATTACAATAAAAAAAGAAAGCCTTCCTACCGCCGATGAAATGGATGGAATTCCACAAAAATATAAAAAGTACTTTTCCCCTAAACCTGGAAAAAATATATAAATTGCTGATATCAAAATAACAATAACTTTAACTATTTATACATTATTTTATGTATTGAGAAAAGTTAATTCTTGATTAGGATATATTTTCTGATATAATCGCCCCATCTAGGATGTTTCATAATTTGTATAATAATCTTCCACTTATTAGAAGATTTGCTTAATTTAAAAATAATGGCATCAATCATTGGGTTTATAGTAGATTGTCGAGCATATGTTTAGAAGCACCCTTGTATTAGGTTCTTGTGTCTTTAAATGCTAGTTAGTTTATTGGATATTTTTATATATAAAGGGGGTTTAATGACAGTCCAAAAAAAAAGAGACGCTACTCGACAGGGATTTAGGACTGGAGAGCATATTGTTTATCCTACCCATGGAGTTGGTACTATCACAGAAATAAAAGAACAAGAAGTCGCTGGAATGAAGCTTGAATTTTTTGTGATTGCATTTGACAAGGACAAGATGTGCCTCAAGGTTCCCGTAGAAAAAGCAATTGATATCGGCATGAGAAAACTATCGGAAGCACATTTTGTAGAACGGGCTCTCAGGTTGGTACGCGGGAAAGCAAGAGTCAAACGTGCAATGTGGTCTCGTCGTGCGCAGGAGTATGATGCTAAAATTAATTCTGGAGATCTGATTGCTATTGCAGAAGTTGTTCGCGACTTACACAGGACAGATAGCCAGCCCGAAAAATCTTATTCTGAACGCCAGTTATACGAATCCGCTCTCAATCGCATGGTGAGAGAAGTAGCGGCTGTAAATAGTATATCAGAACCTGAAGCTATTAACTTAATTGAAGTGAACCTATCTTCGAAAAGCTCTAAGGCAGGTAAATCAACAAGAGAAAATCAAGATAAAGCCGCGTAGCAAATATTTTTAGTTTTTATAATAAGAACTTCCATATTACTTATTGTTCTTTTTATAAATAATTAAAATGATAAAGATATTTTTGATACTATTTATTTTCTATTGTTTCTTGTAAACTGTAGATGTCTTGATTGGTTAGACATAAAAAAATAAAGTTAACTGGATACTGGAAGATAGTATATAAATAAAAAAATTACGTCGTTGATTGTAAAAGGTCATCGTACTATATAATATATGAGCATTTCAAAATATCTTCCGATGAAAAGCTTATACATTTGGTGTTTTATGTGATTCTCCAAATCGGATATGTAGAGGGAATAAGAGTTCATGAATCAAAAAGAATGCATAGTGAACACGACAATACGTGAAAAAATTGGCAAAGGCAGCTCTCGTTTATTACGTAGGAATGGTCAAATTCCTGCTGTGGTTTATGGTAATGGGTTTGAACCTAAATCAATCGCTGTATCAACGAAAGATATATCTAAAAGATTATACAACAAAAATTTTATGACAACTATTCTAACTATGAATTTTGACAAGGATTCGGTTAAAGTCATTCCAAAGGATTACCAGCTTGATCCAGTAAGTGATGCTATTATACATATGGATTTCATGCGTATATCGGAAAATTCTTCTATTTCTGTACATATTCCTGTTATTTTTATTAATGAAAATAAATCTCTTGGACTAAAACAAGGAGGAAATCTGAATGTCATTTGTCATGAGATTCCCTTAATGTGTGCAGCAAGTATGATTCCTGATTCAGTTACGGTAGACCTTAGTGATCTAAAAATTGGTGATAGTATCCATATTAAAGATTTATGCTTACCTGAGAACACTTCTCCTGTATCAAATATGAACTTTACGATAGCAACGATCACTGTACCTACATCAGGTTCATAATTAAAATTATTTTTATTTCTTTAAAATAGAACCATTTCATCTATAAATAATAGAAAAATGGTTCTTGGTTAAAAATCAATCTTTATCATAAAAGTATTTTATGTATTTTTAAACTATTAAATAAATGTTTTTATAGACCTTGTACGAAATTACATATAAAAAATTTTTATTATGTTATT
The DNA here is from genome assembly GCF_036858155.1 of Candidatus Liberibacter brunswickensis. Taxonomy (NCBI): domain Bacteria; kingdom Pseudomonadati; phylum Pseudomonadota; class Alphaproteobacteria; order Hyphomicrobiales; family Rhizobiaceae; genus Liberibacter; species Candidatus Liberibacter brunswickensis. Next base: position 49,579 of record NZ_JAAEJX010000002.1, read on the forward strand.
TTAAGATTTTTTAACGGGATCTTTTACTATCTTCAAACCTAATTCACGCATCTGCTTATCACTTGCAACAGATGGAGATCCCATGAGAAGATCACAAAAATTCTGATTCATCGGGAACAATGAAACTTCTCGTACACTTTTTGCCTTTAAAAGAAGCATAACTATACGATCAATACCTGCAGCCATGCCTCCATGTGGAGGCATTCCACATTGAAAGGCTCGATACAATCCTCCGAAACGACTTTTAACTATATCTTTGCTTATTCCAACATTAGCAAACGCTTGAAGCATCATATCAGACATATGATTACGAATCCCCCCTGAAGCAATTTCAAAACCATTACAAACTAAATCATATTGAAATGCTTTAACAGATAAAAGATCATTTCCTTTAAGATCTTCTATCCCTCCTTGTGGCATAGAAAATGGATTATGAGCAAAATCTATTTTTTTTTCTTCTTGATTCCACTCATAAAAAGGAAAATCTACAACCCAACACAATTCAAAGCGGTTATAGTCAATAATTTTCAATTCTTGAGCAATGTGATTTCTAGAATCAGCAGCGAATACACAAAATTTCAAAGGATCTCCTGCAACAAAAAAACATGCATCTCCATCCTGCATATCAAGAAACTCACGCATAGCTTCTGTGTTTTCTAGATTTAAATTCTTAGCAACAGGCCCCGTTCCTAATACGTTGTTATTTTCATCTAAACGCCACAGAATATAGGCAAGCCCAGGTTGTTGTTTTTGTGATTTCGCCCACTCATTAACTCGATCACAAAAAGCACGTTTCCCAGCTCTTTTCGCTGGAATTGCCCAAACTTCGTATCCAGGATTAGAAGCTAGCATTTCAGAAAAAATCCGAAATTCAGAATTGACAAAATATTTTGTAACGTTACTCATAACTATAGGATTACGCAAATCAGGCTTATCTGTACCATATTTACGAATTGCATCATCATAGCTAATTCTTAGAAAATTATTATTAACATTATTTCCATCAGAGAACTCTTCGAAGAGTCCACGCATAACATTTTCCATAGTATTAAGAACATCTTCCTGTTCTACAAAACTCATTTCCATATCAAGCTGATAGAATTCTCCTGGAAGCCTATCAGCCCTAGGATCTTCATCCCGGAAACAAGGAGCAATTTGAAAATAACGATCAAAACCCGAGGCCATTAACAATTGCTTGTACTGTTGAGGTGCTTGAGGAAGAGCGTAAAAACAACCTTTATTTACTCTACTTGGCACAAGAAAATCCCTAGCTCCTTCTGGAGAAGAAGCAGTTAAAATCGGAGTAGAATATTCAATAAAGTTCTCTGCAATCATTCTACTTCGCATAGAAGAAATAATTTGAGATCTCTTTATAATATTTTTATGCAGAGTATCTCTACGTAAATCAAGAAAACGATATTTAAAACGAATACTTTCAGGATATTCCCTTTCTCCGAATACTGGAAGAGGCAATTCTTCCGCAACGGAAAGAACTTCTATTTCCTTTGCAAATAACTCTACCTGACCAGTTGAAATATTAGAATTAATAGTTTCTATACTTCTAGCCATAACTAATCCGTCTACGCACAAAACCCATTCGCTACGCACAGACTTAGCAATATTAAAACATGGAACATCTGGATTAACTACCACTTGCGTTATACCATAATGATCACGAATATCTAAAAAAATAATTCCTCCATGAGGACGCACACGATGTACCCATCCTGATAGACGAACACAGGATTCAACATCGGTAAGTCTAAGATCACCACAAGTATGAGTTCGATAACGGTGCATAATATACTAAAATCCTCATAACTTCAGATATTTATTATTAAGATCATGACAATCAATCAACAACATCTGTTTAAATAAAATCCTACATGTCAACAATACAATTTTTACAATACTTCAGCAAACAAAAATTTTTTATACAACCCATTAAAATAATAATTACAAAACCCCGCATTAACTTATAATACATTATTTGAAGTTTTTTATATTAATAGCTATTAATAATTAAATTAAATTAATATATCCCCTTTCTTTTTGCGTATAAAATCAATAAAATTAGAGAAGAGATAATAACTATCTTGCGGGCCTGGAGAAGCTTCAGGATGATATTGAACAGAGAAAACTGGTCGATCAATAAGACGTAAACCACAATTGCTATTATCAAACAAAGAAACATGCGTCTCTTCAAGACCAGCTGGCAAAGTACTAGTATCTATTGCAAAGCCGTGATTCATAGATACTATTTCTACTTTTCCATTTAATAGATTTTTAACAGGATGGTTAACACCATGGTGCCCATGATACATTTTGACAGTTCTAGCTCCAAGCGCTATTCCCAATAATTGATGCCCGAAACATATTCCAAAGATAGGGATCCCTGAATCAACAAGCTTACGAATTATAGCGGAAGAATAAACCGAAGTTGCGGCGGGATCTCCAGGGCCATTAGAAAGCAAAACCCCATCTGGATGGAGAGATATAATATCTTTATAAGGAACATTCGCCCCCACTATTGTTACTCTACATCCTAAAGAAGCTAAAATTCTTTGGATATTACTTTTAATACCATAATCAATACAAACAACATGATATTTGAAATCGCTTGATTTTAAAAAAGAAGTATCTTCTCCCCATTTCCAAGCCTTTTCCAACCAATCTATTTTTTGAGATGTAGTGGCACGTTTCGCCAATTCAGAATTTTTTAAACCACTCCAATTATTAGCACGCTCTCGAAGATCTACAAGATCAAACTTACCATCTGGATTATGAGCAATAACAGAATTTGACACACCATTATCACGTATCCAAACTGTCAAAGCCCTTGTATCTACTCCTGACAAACCAATTATCCCACAAGATTTTAACCATTCGTCAAAATGCATATCCGCACGATAATTTGATGGCTCAGTAATATCAGATTTTATAACGAGACCTGCCGCTCCATTAAAGTTATTTTTAGATAAAGACTCGAAGTCTTGTTTATTAACTCCAACGTTCCCGATATGTGGAAAAGTAAAATTAACTATCTGACCTAAATAAGATGGATCTGTTAAAACTTCTTGATATCCAGTCATAGATGTATTGAAACAAATTTCAGCCTGAATAGAGCCTATCGCTCCACATCCCATACCTTCAATAACACTGCCATCTTTAAGAACCAAAATTGCAGTAGGCTTTTTGATTGTCCATGGGAACGTTCTAGTCATAGAATTTATTCCTTTTAATAGTTGCTATAGAAATTATTGCTTGATTATTCCAGTATACAGACTTAGGATGCTTAAATCATAAATAATATAATTTGATGATTAGTTATTTCCGTATGAACCAATATAATTTTAACATCACCAAGTCAATTTTATCTTTTTAAAGGATGTGTGAAAAGTTAAAGTTTTTCAATATCATAATTTAAAAAAGACGAATGAATGTGAATTAAAAAAAATTAATAATTCGAACATTTATGTTTTGATTTGAATACTACTCTAGTATACTTTATAGTGTGATCGTATTTTAAAATATTTGGCAACAAACCATGGTAAGTAGAATAGTTTAGGAGAGTATGATGATACCTGATAAAAGTGCAAGTTCCTGTAAAGGAAAATGTTTGATGGGTAAGAGTTATTGTAAAATAATAGCTTCACTACTTATTATTGTCATATTTTCCTTAGCATTATGGTTTTATATAAATAATAACTCGCATAAACATCAAAACGATATTGAAAAAGAAAACTTTGCTAAAGCTCTTGATTTTTTTCATAATAATAAGTTAGATGACGCTCTAGTTGCTTTCAATAAAGTGTTATCTCAAGATAACAAAACTTATAGTTCTTTATCTCAAATGTATGTTGCCTCAATACTAGAAGCCACAGGCGATACAAAGAAAGCTGTAGAAAAATTCTTGCAAGTAGCGAACAACAAGTTATCTCCCTCTATTCTTCGTTATACAGCCACCCTACATGCGGCGTGGATTCTAGTTGATACTGAATCATATGACGATATTTCAAAGATTTTAAAAGAATTAATTGATCCTTCTAATCCGATGCGCCAGTCTGCAAATGAAATACTTGGGATATCTGCCTTGAAATCTGGTGATATTGAAAAAGCAAAAGCTATATTCGAAGAAATAATTAATGATCAAAATTCACCTCCTGGAGTTGCAACACGCACTCAAATGATTCTTGCTAATATCATAGCTTCTGATCACGGGAATAAAACAATTAAGAAATAACATAATATGATCTATACAATTGCCATTGTTGGATCACCTAATGCAGGGAAGTCAACTCTTTTTAATCGTATTATTAAGAAGAAAATGGCTATTGTTGGAGATAATCCCGGGATAACGCGTGATCGTTTATATGGAAAAGCGATCATAAATGGTTTTTTGTTTAATATTGTAGATACCGCTGGAATAGAAAATAGAAGAAATCATTGTATTGCTAAGCAAACTAATGATCAAACAGAATTTGCAATTAATGAAGCTCATTTAGTACTCTTTTTAATAGATTCTAAAACAGGTATTTCTCCTTACGATTATACAATAGCATCTTTATTACGCAAAAAAAATATCCCTATCATTTTAGTATCTAATAAGATGGATACAAGTATCTCAAAAAAAAAATTTTTTGACATCTATTCTTTTGGCTTTAAAGATATTGTAAAAATTTCTGCTGAACATGACTTAGGAATATCAGAGTTATATAGTGTAATTATAAAAACTTTTAAGACTAAATATCCTAATTATAAACTTGAAACAAAAGAAGATTCTAAAAAAAATGAAGACATAAAATATGAAAGTATCATATCTAAAGAAAAAAATTGTACAAATTTAACCAATAATAATTCTAAATCTTTACGAATTGCAGTAGTAGGAAGACCTAACGTTGGGAAATCAACACTTATCAATCGATTACTTGGATATAACCGTCTTTTAACAGGATCTCAAGCTGGCATTACGCGAGATTCAATTTCTATAAGTTGGAACTGGAAAAATCATCCAATAGAAATATGCGATACAGCAGGAATGAGAAAACGTTCTCGCATTACTGAATCAATAGAAAAAAAGACAGTAAAAAAAAGCATGCAATATGTTCGTACATGTGAAACAACAATAGTTCTTTTAGATGCTACTATTCCAATTGAAAAACAAGACCTACGTATAGTTGATTCTGTTATTAATACAGGACATGCAGCCATACTAGCTTTTAATAAGTGGGATATAGTTAGTAATAAAATAGAATTGCTAAAAGATTTACGTACCAAGGCAATAAAAAATTTGCCACAAGTCGGCAATATTCGCATAAATACTATTTCTGGACATACAGGAGAAGGACTTAATGACCTTATGGAATCTGTATTAGAAATAAATAAATTATGGAAAACTTGTATTACAACTAGTCAATTAAACTCTTGGCTAGAAAAAACACAGTTTAAAAATCCACCTCCAACAATAATCCATCGTTATAATCGTTTAAAATATATTACACAGATAAAATCATCCCCTCCTTCTTTTTTAATATTTTGTAATTTTCCTAATAAAATACCAGAATCTTATAAAAGATATTTAATAAATAGATTACGTGTAGATTTTTCTTTATCAGGAATTCCAATTCGAATACGTTTTCAGTCATCTAAAAATCCGTATATTAAAAATTAGCATTTTAACATAATAAAGGTTATGATTGGTGTAGTAATAGTTATAAAAGAAGAAATAACATGACTTTTTAAAAAAAGTTATAAAAAAGCTCATATTAGAAAATGTAATTACAATAAATCTATTGCAATCAATCTATAAATCTCAATTGCACAATTAAGTAAATAATCTTTTAGTAAGACAAATTATAAAATCAAATTTATTAATATAAAATAGAAAAAAATATTTTTAGTTACATATTTCTGGACTATATATCATAACTATAATTATTATAATATATTCAAATGAAATACGTCGATAATGATTATAAAATACCAATAGCTTTTTTCAAAGTTTTAACCAAATTTAGCACCTCCCAAGGGAAAAAACCGTCTTTACATCCGCTGCGTCCAAAATGACCATAAGTAGAAGTTTTAGCATATATAGGACGACTAAGATTAAGATGATCTCGTATTCCTGCAACAGAAAGATCCATTACTTTATTAATTGCATTAGAAATACAAATTTCACTTACTTTTCCAGAATTATGAAGATCCACAAAAATTGACAACGGTTTAGATATACCTATGGCATAAGAAAGCTGTATAGTACAACGATCTGCTAATCCAGCAGCAACAATATTTTTGGCTAAGTATCTTGCAGCATATGCAGCAGCACGATCAACTTTTGTAACATCCTTCCCAGAAAAAGCACCTCCTCCGTGCGGAGCTACCCCTCCATAAGTATCTACAATAATTTTTCTACCTGTTAAACCAGCATCACTACATGGACCTCCTATAACAAATTTTCCTGCAGGATTTATATACCAACTACAATCAGGAGAAATTTTTATACCTTCTAAAGCTTTAAGGATATAAGGTTCTACTACAGAACGCACTTTATTACTATCCCAAGTATGATCAAAATGCTGTGTAGATAAGACAATCGATTTAACCTCGCATACCTTATTATTTACATACCTAATAGTAATTTGGCTCTTAGAATCAGGACCTAATTTAGATACATCACCACCATCATTCTTACGAGCATCTGATAGAATACGAAGAATTCTATGTGCGTAATAAATAGAGGCAGGCATAAAATCAGCTGTTTCCCGGCAAGCATATCCGAACATAATACCTTGATCACCAGCACCTGGATTATTACAATCATCGCTAGATTTATCTACTACACGAGCAATATCAACGGATTGAGAGTGCAACAATATTTCTATTTTTACTTTTTTCCAATGAAATCCTTCCTGTTCATATCCGATAGACCTAATTACTGATCGCACAACTTCTTCAAACTTTCCTGCATCTACGACAAATTGATTTGTTATAGAATCTTTTTTCAATAAACTTTGTGGAAGACGAACCTCTCCTGCAACTATTACTCTGTTTTTAGTTACAAGAACCTCACATGCAACACGGACACTGTTTGCGTCTACTTTGCTTTTGATAGCCTCACGATATACAAAATCTACAATCTCATCAGATATACGATCACATATTTTATCAGGATGTCCTTCCGAAACGGATTCACTTGTAAAAAGGAAATCTGCACTCATTTTTAACCTCTAAAAATACCTCTAACAAAAGAATATTTATAGATATAGAATAATGACTTTGCACTGTCTACAACGATCCGTTTAATTATATAGTTTATTATCTTTTAAAAATTCTGTATTTTTTGTTCTGATAATACTATAGATTTTACTAAATCTATTATTTTTTGACGAACTTTAATATCACTTATTTGAAAAAAATAACGATTTAACTGTAATCCATCAGAAGTAGAAATAAAGTCTATAACATTACTTTCTTCAGATGATTCGTCCGAATGAGTCGTAGAAGAGTCATCAAAAAAAAAGGAGATAGGGCTCTCAAGGACTTCAGAAATATGCTGAAGACGACTAGCACCTACTCTATTCACTCCTTTTTCATACTTTTGTACTTGTTGAAACGTTATTCCTAAACACTCGCCAAGTTTCTCTTGACTCATTCCTAGCATCATCCTACGCAAACGAATACGCTTGCCAACATTAATATCAACCGGATTAGGTATTTTTTTGCTTCCAACCATAACTATTACCTTAATTAAAAAATATAAATGTTTAAAAAATAAATGCGTATAATAAAAAATAAATATTGAAATATTAAATAAATTTTAAGTAATTATAGAGTCATTTTACTTCTCTTATTTTTCAAGCTATAATAGCTAAAATTAATAAAATAAACTCAATAATCAAAAAAAATCTCATTTGAATATTAGAATAGAACCTATTTTTTACTTTAGATTGGAAGTGTATGTCAATAGACGCATTCCTACCAACATGCATAGATGAAATAATACGACCTCTCTCATCTATAAAAGCAGAGGCTCCGTTATTCTTGGCTCTAATTAATGGCAACCCAATTTCTACAGCTCTAATCTGTGAGTATCTAAGACTATTATCGTTATTATAATCCATGAATCCAGAAGCATCCATTATATTTAAAATCGCAGTAGATGATTCTAGACTTTTATCAATATCTTGATAAAAAAATACATCTGAAAAGAGAAGAGGATATAACCTTAATTTTTCAGATAATTCTAATACTGGAGATATATCGGAAACAGAATAATTTAACGGAAACATAGCAAGATCAAAATTTAATTTTTTCAGAATATTTCTATATGGCAAATACTCAAAAAAAGGAATTAAATGTTTTGCATTTGAAGATGATAAAATTTCTCCCTTACTATTGATGATATAAACTGATTTATAAAAATAACTTTTTCCATTCAATAACTCTTTCCTTATAGATCCTAAGATCAATAGCTGTTCTTTCTTGATAGAATTTGCTATACGCTTAAGTGTATCTGGTTGATCTATTAAAGAATAAGGAAAGGGGAGACCTGCCCAAACAATAACAGAAGGCTCTAATTCTCCTGAAGATACTGGCAATACCGCTAAAGATAAATATCTATCTAAAATATTTTTATAGTCTTCTTTTATTATATCATTAGTATCAGGCTGTACTATGCGTATGATAGGAGATATTTTATCAAAGTTTAGTGCGTATTTTGAATCATCTATTAAAATCCACAAGCCATATAAAACATGAGATATCAACAATATACTAGATATAGATATACCTATATTGACATCCTTACGAGTTCCGAACAATGCAGGTGAAGAAAAGCAAAAAACACTCAATGCATTCATTCCAAAAGATCCTATCAAGTGTACAGATTGCATCATTAAAGGTATTGGCATGGCAGCATATCCTATAGCACACCATGTTCCTATTCCAATAAAACTACGTAACCATTCAGAAAATCCAACAGCGCATGCAAAAATGCATATACGACCCATACCTGTAGACCATAATAATGATGACATAGCAGTAGCTATGCCATAAAATATAGCTAAGAAAAAAGGAATAATCGCAACAAAAATCACAACTCCCCAGAAAGGGAATAAAGGATTAATATTGTATATTATTCCTTCTCTTAAACACCAAAGTCCTACTAAAAAATATCCAATACCAAATAACCAGCCTAAAAAAAAAGAAGATTCAATTCTACTGATAGAACCTGTTCTGCTTTTAGTTGATGAAACACCATCTAACAGCCATATTAATAACGTAAAAGATACAAACGAAGCGAAAAACAAATCGCAGGGCGGCATAGAAAAACCGCCTATAATACCAGCTAATACTGCAAGAAAATATCGCCTCGCTCCAGATAAAAGCATAACTTTTCCGGCTATACTATCCAACTTAATAATCTCCTTTTTATTAATTGAATATTAAAATATTTTTAAAAAAATCATATTAAATATAAAAAATATACTTCTAAATAAATTAATTTTTAAAATGAAAAAGACGCCTAATACGAACAATACGAACACAACGAACATCTGCCTCTAGAATTACAATCTCAAATCCAGGAATTTCCAGAATCACTTCACCCTTCGATGGTATACGATCTAAAACCGAAAAAATTAGACCACCTAAACTATCAACATCTTGTTCTCCTTTGAGAAAATTACAATCCGCACCTATAATTTTTGCTAATTCTTCTAAATCAGTACGAGCATCGACTATAAAAGTATTATCAGATATAGCTGAAATCATTGGTTTACCATTTCGCTCAGAAGTAACATCACCTATTAAAACCGATACTATATCTCCATAAGATACAAGACCTTCTGTACCACCGTATTCATCTATTACTAGGGCTATGTGCACCCTGCTTTCTTGAATTTTCCTTAATAATTCGGACACTAACATAGAGGATGGGATGAAAAGAATATCTTTTATTAAATTTGATTCAGATAGATTCATATCTAAATTAATATTATTGGTATGAGCGATACACGATACTAAATCGTGCATACGAATCATTCCCCTTGGATTATCCAAACTATCCTTGTAAACCGGCATCCATGATCTGCCATACTTCTCAAACATCAACATTACTTTGCGAATTGTGGCTTTATCTTCTACTGCATCTATGTTGATACGCGGAACCATAATATCACAAATCCGTATTTCACGAAAACGCAAAATATTATTAAAAATTTTTTTTTCTGTATCGGAAAAAATACCTTCTAAATTTTCATCTATCAATGAAGATCTAACATTCTTATGACATCTTGAACCAATCAATTTCTTCCATATTTTACTAAATGCCCGCATACAACTTGCCCAAAAAATAGAGAACGATATTCTAGGTATAGAATCTGGTAAATCTATATCTCTACTATTTTCTTGCGTACATCTAGACGAATTTATTTTAATATCGCTCATAGTTCAAAGTTTTTTTTATAACTTAATCCATCTCATAAGGATCATCTATACCAAGACTTTCCAAAATAGATCGCTCTAACCCTTCCATTAAAAAAGCATCTTCATCATCAACATGATCATATCCCAAAAGATGCAGAAAACCATGTATAATCAAATGCACCAAGTGATCTTTGAGTTTTTTCCCTAGTACACTAGCCTCTAGTTCTATTATTTCATAAGCAAGAACAATATCTCCCAACATTAATCTAGAATACCCATCAGATAATGTAGATACAACTGGGAAAGACAATACATTAGTTGGTTTATTCACCCCAAGATATTGGAAATTAAGATCTTTAATTCTTTTAGAATCAGTGAATACAATAGATACTTCAACAGTATTTCCTTCTATTAAATATCCTTCAAAAATCAGAATAGATATTGATTTTGCAAATATTTCTTCACATAAATTTCTCAAACAAAAATCGCCACTCCACAGTGAACTTTCCACAGCTATTTGAAAATCTAACCTAGGAAGAATCATTTTTTTTATAGACAAAAAAATCCTTTCTCTAGATAAAAAACATCAATTTTTTTAACAAGAACTATAAAAGTGAATTTATACTTAAAATATCAAATTGTTAATTTTTTTTAACTTCATATGAGAAAAACATTCTCCTTTCAAAAAAAAGAACTACCTCTATCCATTGTGCATATATTATATAATTATCTTACACTTTGATATCATAAAACTCCATTAGAAAAACTATAATATAAAAATTAATCCCAATACATAACTTAAGATTTTTCTAAGTTTCAAACACTAATTCTCCGTATAAAGTACTAATTTTAACATCTGTGATGCGTACTTTAATAATATCACCAATATTATTATTTTCTGAATTAAAAACCACAGATTGTAACCATGGAGACCTTCCTACCAATTGGCCTTTTGCCCTTCCCCTTTTTTCTATTAGCACCTCCATAACTTGACCAATACATGCATTATTAAAAGAAACTTGTTGCTCACGAAGCTTTTCCTGAAGGCATAGCAACCTTTCTTTTTTAACACTCTCATCTATTTGTCTTTGCATATTTGAACCAGGAGTACCTGGACGAGGTGAATATTTAAATGAAAAAGACTGTGAGTAACCTATTTCATCGACAAGTTTCATCGTTGATTCAAAATCACTATCAGATTCTCCAGGGAACCCAACGATAAAATCACTAGAAATAGCTATATTAGGGCGTACAGATCTAATACTGTTAATTATTTGCCGATATTCATCTACTGTATGTCGCCTATTCATAGATTTTAGTATTCTATCCGAACCAGATTGTACTGGCAAATGAAGATATGGCATAAGAATATCTAAATCACCATGAGCCTTTATTAAACAATCACTCATATCTCGTGGATGACTAGTTGTATATCTTAATCTTATTAAACCTTTTATCTCAGAGAGAGAATACAGCAAATCACTAAAAGTACACTGATGGCCATTTAAACCTTTTCCACGCCAAGCATTAACATTTTGCCCTAATAAGGTGATTTCACAAACACCATTTTCCACAAGCTTGCGAGCTTCATTAACAACTTGAAATAATGATCGTGAGATCTCAGCTCCACGAGTATATGGAACAACACAAAATGTACAAAACTTATCACAACCTTCTTGTATGGTCAGGAAAGCCGCGACTCCACGCTTCCTATTATAACCACCATCAACGATGGAAAGACGCTCAAATTTATCCTCTAAAGAATAATCAGTATCTACGACTCTTTTTCCTAATCGAGCGATCTCCAATAACTCTGGCAAACGATAATACTTTTGTGGACCAACAACCACATTGACTATAGGAGAACGCCTTAAAATTTCCTCTCCTTCGGCTTGAGCCACACAACCCGCCACTACAACTATTTTATCTTTGCCTTCTGCTTTATGAGAATTATTTAAATTCCGTATTCTACCTAAAGATGAATAAACTTTTTCTGCTGCTTTTTCTCTTATATGACAAGTATTTAAAACAACAAGATCAGCGTCATCTATAGAATCAGCTTTTTCATATCCTTTAGAAAAGAATATATCTTCTATGCGCAAAGAATCATAAACATTCATTTGACAACCATAGCTCTTAACAAAAAATTTTTGCGGACGAATAACCTGATTGACAATCTGCAAAACCATTTAATAACACCTACTGTTTTTAATAAATAAAACTAAATCACCGCTGAATAGATAATATCCATAATCCTATTTAAAAGAAAAAATTTTTTCAATTTAAGAAAAAAACACTAAATCAAATTAGCTTATCAATCCATAGGAAACTACATATATCTTGTGATTACCTTTAAAAACACATATAAAATACATCTTTTATGAAAGAGCATAGGAAGATTGCAGGTAAATAGGAGAAGGGGAAGAACAATCACTTGAAATTCCTAATTGAGATAAAACATCCATAGGAAGAATATCAATCTCACCTTCAATTCCTCTTATAGAAGATAGACCAGATCCCACTATTTCTCCCTCAAAACTATCAACTTCAAAACGAGCTTGTTCATAATTAAGAATAATAGGATCAAATAAAGGAATCCCATCTAAAGAAAATTTCTGACAACAAATTCTCTGATGCAATAAACTAACCAAAACCATGACAGGATATCTAGGATTACTGTTAAGATGAGAACGAGCTAAAACTTCTAGATTACCTACTCCCAAAACCGGCTTTCCTAAAGCCACAGAAATACCACGAGCAACAGAAATGGACACTCGCACGCCAGTAAAAGATCCTGGACCCAATGCGGTAACAACACGATCAATCTGAGAAATATCTAAGTTAGAATAACTTAATACTGAATCTATCGCTGGAATCAAGTGTTCAGCATGACCACGCTTTAAATTCTTAAGATAAGAACCTACGATACAACCAGAATTGCTATCATAAATAGCAACAGAACAATTAGTTCCTGTAGTATCAAGTGCTAATACAATCACAAAAACAAACCTACTTTAAACTGTACGAATATCTTTTACTTCAGGAACGAAATGATTTAAAAGATTTATTACACCATATTTTAGTGTTTCACTTGCAGAAGGGCATCCTGAACAAGCTCCTACCATGCTCAAAAAGACAATCCCATCCCTATATCCTTTAAAAACTATATCTCCTCCATCTTGAGCTACAGAAGGACGAACACGATTATCTAAAACGTCCTTTATTCTCTGTACAATAGCACTATCACTTTCTAAAAAATCTCCATCTTCTATACCACTTAATTCTGATCTTCCCAATCCAACATCATAAATAATTGGATCACTGGAAATAAAATGTTCCATAATCATCCCTAAGATGGGGGGTTTAAGATGATCCCAATCATATCTATATTTTGCGACTGTGATAAAATCATATCCTAGATAAACGGATTTAATTCCCGATATAGAGAAAATTCTAGATGCCAAGGGAGATGCCTCAGCTTCCTTAGCATTGTAAAAATGAATCGTTCCACGCTCAAGAACTACTTTTCCTGGAATAAATTTCAGAGTCGCGGGATTAGGAGTATCCTCAGTTTGTATAAACATAACCACCTATAAAATATCAAAATATTCATGACTATAATATCATATTTCAAGGTTATAACAATCATTGCCTTAAAACAATAGCTTCTATTCATTTCCATGACTTATCATCATGATGAATGATATCACAAAATTACTGTGAATTTGCTTGGATTTTACGGCGATCATGCACACGTTGGTACGCAAGTTTTTTATGGTAATCACAATATGGGGAATCATTATGCACATCACTTCCACAAAAAGAAAAATCTTTTCCAAAAGGATCTCCCAAAGGCCATTTACAAGTATTTTCAGTTAATTCCATTAATCTAAGACAACGCGAAATAGGCAATACAACCCCTGAAGAAGCAACATTATTCTTTTCTAAAGTCTTTGATTTTCGCTTAGTACTTGCATTCGGAAGCCGCTCTTTTAAAACAGGCTCACGGATACACATTTCAGGAGATTGTCTAATCTTACGAGAATCAGTCTCCGTAGCTACACTCTTACTATCATCCTCATATTGTTTGTTTCCAGTAGCCTTAACACGATTGGACAATAATAACCTATGCAATTTGCCAATAACAGCATTGCGAGTCACGCCACCTAACTGAACAGCAATTTGGCTTGCACTTAACCCTTCCGACCAAAATTTTTTAAGCTTATCAATTCTTTCATCAGTCCAGACCATTGATCTACCCACCTTCTCAAATTTCTAGTAACGAGCTAGAAAGAACAAATGCTCAACGAATCATCTGATAACTACTTATTAACCCTAGACCTTATTCCGATCTTATGTAAGCGTCAACAGGTAGAAAAAGGCTGTGAATTAAATAATTCACATTAATAATATATAGGAGAAGCGTTCTATTCTGCAATTTCCTTTTTATTAAAAGTATGATTTATTAGAATGATTATTGCAAATAATAATAGATAATAACTAGATTAGGAATTCGCTATTTCTATTTTTAAAAGTGTACTCAATAGGAATAATTGAATGAATAAAAATAATTTTTTATTTAATACTTATGATCGAGCAAATATTCGCTTTGAAAGAGGAAAAGGAGTATGGCTATTTTCCGAAAATGGAACTCCTTTTCTAGATTTTGCATCTGGAGTTGCAGTAAATTCTCTTGGACATTCACATCCAGAGTTGGTCGCAACACTCAAATCACAATCTGAAAAGCTATGGCATAATTCTAATCTTTATCAATCAACACAACAAGATATTTTTGCTAGTAATCTAATAAATAGCACTTTTGCAGAAAAGGTTTTTTTTACTAATTCTGGAACTGAATCAGTGGAATGTGCTATTAAAACAGCACGTCGATATCATTATATGAAAGGTAAAACCAATAAGTTTCGCATTGTTACGTTTGAAGGAGCTTTTCATGGACGTACGTTAGCGGCAATATCTGCTGGAGGAAAGCCACAATATTTAGAAGGATTCGGCCCAAAAATTGAAGGATTTGATCAAGCTAAATTTTGTGACATCCAATCTCTTAAAAATAAAATTAGCGATGATACTGCAGCTATTTTAATAGAACCAATCCAGGGTGAAAACGGCATTCAAAAGGCGTCTCCACATTTTTTAAAAGAACTGCGTAAAATTTGTAATGCTATTGATGCTTTACTAATATTTGACGAAGTACAAACAGGATGTGGGCGTACTGGTAAACTATTTGCTTATGAATGGACTAATGTTAAACCTGATATTATGGCGATTGCTAAAGGAATAGGAGGAGGCTTTCCTCTTGGAGCTTGTTTGGCAACAAATAAAGCAGCATCTTGTATGAATAAGGGATCTCATGGATCTACATATGGAGGCAATGCTTTAGCTATGGCTATAGGGACAAAGGTTCTCAATATAATAAGATCAGATGGTTTCCTCGAAAGAGTAATAAATATTTCTAAAATATTATTTGAAGGATTGGTTGAAATTAAAAATCGTTTTCCAAACGTTTTTTTAGAGGTGCGCGGGCAAGGGCTGTTAATAGGATTAAAAACCGTACTGTCTCCTGCAATAATGGCAGAAAAATTTAGAGATGAGTGCCTTTTAACAGCCCCGGCAAGCAATAATGTTGTACGCATCCTTCCCCCTCTAACAACCACCGCAGAAGAGGTTGATGAAGGATTAAAACGCATCGAACGTGCTGCTATTAAATTGTAATAAAATATATAAATGGCTTAGATATTATCTAATAGCCAAATAGTTTAAAATAGGATTTTCAATATCATGACTTATCTGAAACACTTCACTGACTTATCAAGTATCTCGTCATCAGATCTTTCTTTGATCTTAGAAAACGCAAAAAAAATAAAAAAAAACCTAAACAATCTTCATGATAGTAAACCTTTGTCTGGAAAAGTACTGGCGATGATTTTCGAAAAACCATCTACACGTACTCGTGTTTCTTTTGAAGTGGCAATGAAACATCTAGGCGGAGAAACAATATTTTTATCTGGATCAGAAATGCAACTAGGGCATGCTGAAACCATTGGAGATACCGCAAAGGTTCTTTCTCGTTATGTGGATGCCATAGTAATGCGTACAACTCAGCATTCACGTATTTTGGAGTTAGTAGAAAATTCAACAGTACCAGTTATAAATGCCTTAACTGATAATACTCATCCTTGTCAAACTATAGCAGATATTATGACGTTTGAACAACACCGTGGATCAGTAAAAGGGAAAATCTTTTCCTGGAGCGGAGATGGTAACAATGTACTACACTCTCTAATAGAAGGAGCAGCACGATTTAATTATTGCCTTAATATCGCGACTCCTATAGGATCAGAACCTAAAAGTGAATACTTAGATTGGGCAAGGAATCAAGGAGCTTCTGTAGAATTATTCCACGATGCTTTAAAAGCCGTTAAAGGATCTCATTGTGTTTTAACAGATACATGGGTATCTATGAACCAAGAATTTAGAGCACGTGAAGAACACGTATTTAAACCATTTCAGGTAAATAATTCTCTTATGTCTGCAGCTAATTCCAATGCATTATTTATGCACTGTTTGCCCGCATGTAGAGGGAAAGAAGTTACAAGTGAAGTTATGGACGGATGTCAATCAGTAGTTTTTGATGAAGCTGAAAATCGACTTCATACACAAAAAGCAATTCTATTATGGTGTTTTGGAATAATCTGAATAGAAGGCATATTATATTAGTCTTTTCATGTTTTTGTTTTATAGGATAAAATTCAAATTGCTTAGCGTATTTAATAAATTAGCATTAAAGGGTTTATTACACTTAGATCCTGAAATAACGCATCGATTATCAATTGTTGCTCTAAAATCAGGATTATTATCTTTTCTCCCTACACAAGAAGATTCCCGCCTCAAGATAAATGTTGCTGGAATACCATTTACCAATCCTTTAGGAATGGCAGCAGGATATGATAAAAATGCTGAAGTACCCATAGAATTATTAAAACTTGGATTTGGTTTTGTAGAAATCGGAACTATCACTCCAAATCCCCAAGCTGGAAACAAATGCCCAAGAGTTTTTCGATTATCTAAAGATAAAGCTATAATAAATAAACTTGGCTTTAATAATGAAGGATACAATGCTGTCTTTTTACGCCTTTCTAAAATAAAACCCATCTCTCCTATCGGAATAAACATAGGAGCAAATAAAGATAGCAAAGACTTTATCTTAGATTATGTATTAGGAATCCGTCTTTTTTTTACGCTTGCTTCTTATTTTACTATTAACATTTCATCGCCTAATACACCGGGTTTGCGCAATTTGCAAAAAAAGGAAAATCTTGAAATATTGCTGACTCATATCATGCAAACAAGAGAAGAAGAAAAAATAAAAACAGGGAAATTTGTACCTATATTTTTGAAAATATCCCCAGATCTATCAGAAGAAGAATTAGACGATATAGCTTTTACAGTGATTTCTCATAAAGTAGAAGGACTCATTATTTCCAATACCACTATCTATCGCGAAGGATTACAAGAATCATCATACATACAAGGGAAAGATGGAGGCTTATCTGGATCCCCCCTTTTTCAAAGATCTACTATAATACTTGCAAAAATGAGACAACGTGTCGGTTCTAAAATAGCTATTATTGGAACTGGAGGGATATCTTCCACAAAAGATGCTCTTGACAAAATAATGGCTGGAGCAAATCTAATACAAATTTATTCATCAATGATTTACGAAGGTATATCCCTACCAACACGTATTATAAAAGGATTGTCTAATTTTTTAAATAATGAGAATGAAAAAAACTTTGAAAATATCAGAGGATCTAGTACTGAATATTGGGCTAAAAAAACAGTATAAAAATTATTTTGCAAAACAATATTTCATTAATATCTTTCTTTATATACTTTAGATATTATGCAATTACTATTTTTTTTTATTTATTTACATCGTTTATATTTATTCTCATATTAATTATATATCTGTATAATACTAAAATGAATACATTTCCATAAAAGGATTTATAAAAATATGATCAAGGAGGATTCAGTTGTAAGATACTTTCTTGTAAAAATAGCTAAAGTTACTCTGTTAAGTATTATCTTTCCTTTCTTGTCTATAGCAGAAACAGATAATCTTCCTTATTACATATTACTAGACAGCAACACCGGTCATATAATAGCTGAGAACTATCCTGACAATCCTTGGAATCCTGCATCTCTTACAAAACTAATGACCGCTTATGTTGTTTTTTCTCTTATTGAGGAGAAAAAAACTACGTTATTAAATCCCATAACTATTAGCAAGAATGCATCCGAATATCCACCAGCAAACAGCACCTTTAGTAAGGGTAGCACTATGACACTTGATAATGCATTAAAACTTCTCATTGTAAAATCAGCAAATGATATTGCTGTTGCAATCGCCGAAACTCTTTGTGAAACAGAAAAAAAATTTGTCCAGCGCATGAATAATACTGCTAATAAATTAGGATTATCTTCTACTAATTTTATGAATTCTCATGGAGCATCACAATATGGCCATTATACAACAGCACGTGACATGGCTATATTATCTTGGAAAATAAAAAATGATTTTCCTCAATATACAAAATATTTTCAAATAAAAGGACTAGATATAAAAGGAAAAAAATACCCTAATACTAATTGGGCAATCGGCACATTTTTAGGAACAGATGGCATGAAAACAGGCTTTACATGTGCCTCTGGATTCAATATTGTTACCTCTGCTATTCAAGGGGATAGATCTCTAATAGTAGTTATTTTAGGTGCTTTAGATCGAAACACGCGAAACAAAGTATCTGAATTATTACTATCCATGGGATTTGCTAATAAAACAAATAAAAATAAAATAAACTATATATCAAAGCCTTTATATAGACAAAAATTATCAAATGAAGTCCCAGATATTTCTAAAAAAGTATGTTCTAAACAAAAAGAAATTGAAAATTATAAGATACAAATGCAAGAATTAAAGGACAAAGAAGCTTACTTTACGAATTTTGAAAAAATAAATTTAATAACAAATAACAAATAACTATATATTTACCGTTTATATTTTATTATCTAAAAAACACAAGAATTCTCAAAAATTCATATCTAAAAATTATCAATTAAAATAAAAAACTAAATTTTTTAAATATATAAATTAAAAACCATATCTTTTTTCAAAAAAACATTATAATTTAAAGCACTTAGTATCAAGAATTTAAAGATTTATTCACTCTTGATATCCCATCTATCGCTTTATAATATTTTGAATCAACAGACAATGCTTTTTCATAATAATTTATAGCGCTTTCATAAGAATGCTGAATTTCATCTACTACTCCTGCATTAAACCAAAAACTAGCTTTTTTAGGATCAAGATAAATAGCAAACTTAAAATCATCAGAAGCTCTATCATAGTTCTTCACGACTAAATAAGAAACACCCCTCCCATTGTAATAATCAGCAACAGTAGAAGACAAAGATATAGCTTTAGAAAAATCCTCTATTGCTTTTTCATGCTCCCCACGCATTTGATAAACAAGGGCACGCCCATACCATGCTCTTTCGTCATAGGTTTCTAACTTTATAGCTCGATTAAAACATTCAAATGCTTTTTGTAAATCACTATATCTTTCATCACGGTAAATATCACCTAATCCTACGTAAGCAATATAGTAATTTGGATTGATTTTCAAAGCGGCTTCATAATCTTTGATAGCATCAGATACGTCTCCCATCTTATATCGAATAAGAGCACGATTTGCATATACCTTATAATACCGAGGATTTAAATCTAAAGCACTTTGAAAATCTATTAAGGCGTTTTTAAAATCACCATTCATCCCATATACGACACCTCGTACATTATAACCTTCGGGATCACTAGGATGAGAATGTATAACAGAAGTAAGGGAAGAAATATTAACGCGCCTCCTTAATTCAGAAGGATAGAAACAACCTTCTGTTAATAAGACAACGCTAACTACAAAAGCAGACAAGAGGAAACAACGTCTCCGTCTTTTCGAATCCTCAATAAATATATAAGAACAAATATTACTGACCCAACTAGGAAGATACAATGAACGCTCCTATTATAAAAAGATCATTTAATTATCTCTTTCTAAATCTAGATGCAGCAGAGCCTTCGCGCTGAACTAATTTACGCATCAACTTCCTTCCACGACGAATCGCTTCAGCTTTCAACCTCACACGCTTCTGAGAAGGCTTTTCATAGTGATCACGCATTTTTAATTCACGCAACACCCCTTCTCCTTGCATCTTCTTTTTTAAAACACGTAGAGCTTGCTCAACATTGTTATCACGCACAAGTACATACACGGCAGATATCTCTCTTCCTTCTGAAAAATTTCACCGAAAGGCAACAAAAAATAAACTAATACTAAAAAACCCGTTTAACTTTATCAGAGCATCAAAAATCTGTCTAGTACCTGAATGATCTTTAAATCACTTTATCCTATCATAGTAGGCATATTACTTTATTAAAAAATTAACGAATAAATAATAGTAGTTTGAAAATATTCTTTGACGAGAATGGATGTTGTTATGTTCACCACCAATCTTACAATTCTGGATGTATAAAAATGTCTACTAGTATATCTATTAATCTGAATGCAGTAGCTATGCTTCGCAATCGTCGAAATCTCCCATGGCCAAGCTTAATACATATTGGCAGAATAGCCCTTCAATCAGGAGCTTCTGGCTTAACAGTACATCCGCGCCCAGATGAACGTCATATTCGTTATACAGACTTACCGGAAATTCGCCGATTGATTGATGAAGAGTTTCCTCAAGCAGAATTAAATATTGAAGGATATCCCACAGAAATATTTCTTAATTTATGCAAGAATTATAAACCTGAACAAGTTACTCTTGTGCCAGACGAACCCCATCAACTTACTTCTGATCATGGATGGGACTTTGTAAAAAATCAGAAGATTCTCAAGGAAACTGTAGCTAAATTACATGATATAGGTTCTAGAGTATCTCTTTTTGCCGATGGAAATGGAGAGGAAGATTACCTACAAATAGCAAAATCGACAGGCACTGATCGTATTGAACTATATACTGGACCATATGGATCGTGCTATAATGATATAAAAAAAGAAAGATATTTTCTAGATAAACTGACTACCACGTCTATCATTGCAAAGGATATGAATTTGAAAATCAATGCTGGACATGACCTTACAATACAAAATATACCAAATCTAATAAAGTCTATACCATATATTTCTGAAATTTCGGTAGGTCATGCATTCACGGCAACCGCATTAGAATACGGGACAAAAGAAGCCGTATTGCGTTTTCGTCATGTTTGTGGACAAGATATAAAAAACTCATAGAATCATACTAATGAACACAATTTAAATGTAATTATATTATCAGAAAGAGATTTTGATGAGTTAAAAGGACAAAACAAACAAACTTGTTTTAAAATTAAAACGTAGATATAAATTTTATAAAAAAAATATATTTACATTTATGCACGTGAATTTTTCTGATATACAGAAGCAATCGAAAGAGATATTACTAAAATATTATGTTTAAACTCCCCTTGTCGAGTTACATAACAATCTTTCTATAATATAAAGAAGTCGCCGTTTAAATTATATTTACTGTAATAAAATACTAACACGCAGTAGCAAATCATGTATAAAAACTACAAGGACTGTATAGGACAAATAAAATGCCGAAACGTCAAGATCTTAAATCAATTCTCATAATTGGAGCAGGTCCTATTATAATCGGACAAGCATGTGAATTTGACTATTCTGGAACTCAAGCGTGTAGAGCTCTTAAAGAAGAAGGATATAGGATTATACTAATTAATTCAAACCCTGCTACTATTATGACGGATCCAGATCTTGCAGATGCTACATATGCAGAACCCATTACCCCAGAAGTTGTGGCAAAAATTATAGAAAAAGAGCGCCCTGATGCGATTTTACCAACAACAGGAGGACAAACAGCTCTCAACACAGCACTCTCATTAAAACGAATGGGAGTACTTGACCGTTATGGAGTTGAAATGATTGGAGCAAAGCCAGATACTATTGATAAGGCTGAAGACAGAGCTCTTTTCAGAAAAGCGATGCAAAATATTTCTCTTGCAACTCCAAAATCAATTCTTGCAAATGCTACAGAAATTAAGGAGCATGATCGTAAAATTCATGAAGAAGAGCGAGAAAACATCAAAAAAAACTTTCCAAAAGAAAAAATTGATGCGGCATTATACGACCTTGAAATTAAATGGAACGTGGAAGAGAACGATAGAAAACATCGATATATTTGTCATGCGATGGCTGTTGCAGTAAAGGCTCTTGATGAAATTGGTCTTCCTCTTATTATTCGCCCATCTTTTACTCTTGGCGGAACAGGAGGAGGCATAGCATATAATAGATCAGAATTCTTTGAAATAGTTGAAAATGGTCTTCACGCTTCCCCAACTACTGAAGTGTTAATAGAAGAATCTGTCCTTGGGTGGAAAGAATACGAGTTTGAAATGATTCGTGACACAAAAGACAACTGTATAGTTGTATGTTCAATCGAAAATATTGATCCCATGGGAGTCCATACCGGAGATTCAATTACTGTTGCACCAGCTTTAACTTTAACAGATAAAGAGTACCAGTTAATGCGCAATGCTGCAATTGCCGTACTCAAAGAAATTGGAGTGGAAACTGGAGGCGCAAACGTACAATTTGCAGTGAATCCCAAAAATGGACAAATGATCGTAATTGAAATGAACCCACGAGTATCTCGTTCATCTGCCTTAGCATCTAAAGCTACGGGATTTCCAATTGCAAAAATTGCAGCAAAACTAGCTGTTGGTTATACTTTAGATGAACTTGGAAATGATATTACTGGAGGAAAAATATCTGCTGCATTTGAACCTTCGATAGATTATATCGTAACAAAAATTCCACGTTTTGCCTTTGAAAAATTCCCAGGATCAGATGTAACTTTGACAACATCAATGAAATCAGTCGGAGAAGTGATGGCAATAGGCCGTAGTTTTGCCGAATCTCTACAAAAAGCATTACGAGGTCTCGAGACTGGACTTACCGGATTAGATGAAATTAATATACCTTCAATGGAAACAACAAAAGATCAAGATGCGATTCGAGCCGCTATAAGTGTACCTTGTCCAGATAGATTTCGTATGGTAGCACAAGCGTTAAGATTGGGTATGAGTGTAGAAGAAGTACATCAAAGTTGTAGTATTGATCCTTGGTTCATTAAGCAAATCAAGATGATTGTTGATACAGAACGTCGTATTTGTGAACAAGGCATTCCACAGGATTTTCATAACCTTCATTCCCTCAAAGCTATGGGATTTTCTGATGAAAGATTATCGATATTGTCTGGCATTCCTACTAGCGAAATACGAAAAATACGAAATAAATTAAATTTACATCCTGTATTCAAGTGCATAGATACTTGTGCTGGAGAATTTTTATCCCCTACTTCTTATATGTATTCTACTTATGAAACAAACTTTATTAATCAAATGGTTTCTGAAGATAAAGTATCTGATAGAAAAAAAATTGTCATTCTTGGAGGAGGCCCTAATCGTATTGGACAAGGTATTGAATTTGACTATTGTTGCTGTCATGCTGTTTTCTCTCTAAAAGAAGCGGGATTTGAAACAATCATGGTCAACTGCAATCCTGAAACCGTATCGACAGATTATGATGTTGCTGACAGATTATATTTTGAATCTTTGACAGAAGAAGATGTCCTTGAAATTTTACGAGTAGAGCAACAAAAAGGTCAGTTAGTAGGTGTGATAGTGCAATTTGGAGGACAGACACCGCTAAAACTAGCTAAAACACTTGAAAAAAATCAAATTCCTATCCTAGGAACACAACCAGATTCTATAGATCTAGCTGAAGATCGAGATCGTTTTCAAAAATTATTAATGAAATTAGAGCTTAATCAACCTAAAAATGGCATTTCTCATTCAGTAGAACAAGCAAGATTAGTAGCATGCGAAATTGGATTTCCCCTTTTAATTCGACCTTCTTATGTTTTAGGTGGTCGTGCTATGCAAATTATATACTCTGATAACATGTTGCAGGATTACCTACTTGAAACACTTCCTGAATTAGTTTCAGAAGAAATTAAAAGAAAGTATCCTAATGATAAAACAGGACAAATAAACACACTATTAGGGAAACATCCTCTGTTATTTGATAGCTATTTATCAGACGCTATAGAAGTAGATGTAGATGCCTTATGCAATAAAGGCCAAGTTGTTGTTGTAGGAATTATGGAGCATATAGAAGAAGCAGGAATTCATTCTGGCGATTCCGCTTGCTCTTTACCATCTCGTTCACTATCACAAGAGCTTAAAGACGAATTAGTATCTCAGACTAAGAATTTAGCTCAAGCACTAAGTGTTGTAGGGTTAATTAATGTCCAATACGCAATTAAAAATGGAATAATTTATATTCTAGAAGTTAATCCGCGTGCATCTCGTACAGTACCTTTTACCGCCAAAACTATTGGTTTTCCAATTGCAAAAGTAGCTGCTCGCATTATAGCAGGAGAGAGCCTTGATTCTTCCATAAAAGCTTATGGGAATAAACCCGATTTATCCAAAATAAAACACTTTGCAGTAAAAGAGTCGGTTTTTCCTTTCAATAAATTTATAGGAGTTGATATCCTTCTCGGACCTGAGATGCGATCAACTGGAGAAGTAATAGGAATTGATAAAGATTTTCCTCTAGCATTTGCAAAATCACAATTAGGAGCTGGAGTAGATCTTCCTCATGAAGGAACTGTTTTTGTATCCGTTCGTGATAAAGATAAAAAGCGCATTATCCCCATAATAAAAAGATTTAAGGATCTAGGATTTAAAATCATAGCAACTGAAGGAACAGCTCGATTTTTAGATGCCCATGGATTAGAAACGCAAAAAATCAATAAAGTACTAGAAGGAAGACCTCATATTGAAGATGTCATAAGTAATCGTCAAGTACACTTAGTGATTAATACTACTGAAGGGAAAAAGGCTATTGAAGATTCCAAATCACTACGAAGATCTACTTTAGTTAGGAAAATACCTTATTACACGACCATTGCTGGAGCAGACGCGGTATCACAAGCTATTCAAGCACTAAAGTCAGGTAATCTTGAGGTTTACAGTTTACAAAGCTATCGTTATAACTAATCTAAAACTAATTACAGATTGTGACTTTCAACGAAAATAGAATATAGTTTTGTTTTGCACGTTATTTCTTATAAAAAACAATGTATTTTAATAAAAAAGGTTCCCATATGTCTCTCTCTTTGATCAAAATAGATATTTTAATTGCAAGGATGCGTAACCATGGTAGATAAAATTCCTATAACATCGCAGGGTTTTAGTAAAATCCAGCAAGAATTACGTTCAAGACAACAGGAAGAACGTCCTAGAATTATCAAAGCTATATCAGAGGCTCGCTCGTATGGAGATCTGTCAGAAAATGCAGAATATCAAGCAGCTAAGGAATTGCAAAGCTTAAATGAAGGAAGAATATCAGAGCTTGAAAACCTCATAGCATGCGCAGAGGTAATTGATATTTCTAAAATGTCTGGTTCAAAAATTGCATTTGGTGCTACTGTTTATCTTGTAGATGAAAATTCAGGAGATAAAAAGAAATACCAAATTGTTGGAGACCAAGAAGCAGATGTAAAATCTGGTCTTGTTTCAATATCATCTCCAATCGCAAGAGCTCTTATTGGGAAAGAATTAGGAGATACTATCTCAGTTAATGCTCCAGGAGGAGAAAAGACTTATGAAGTTCTTCAAGTTCTATGGGTATAATAAAAAAACAAAATATCCTCATCAATTAGTTGATATGAGAAAAATTGATATAATTACTCCTAATCTCAAAATAAAGCATTCAGGAGTTACTTCAACTATTGTTGGTCTTTATCCAGAGCATCGTAGACTTGGATGGCGTTTGGTTATTTTTGGGTATTTTTTACCTAAAAGCATCATTAGTATCGGCATATTTTCTCTTATATCATGCTGGCAAAAGCCAACAGGAAAAAACAATCGTATTTGGCATGCGCGCCGTAATAATGAAATGCTCGTAGGTGTCCTGATGCGTGATGTGTTACGAATGCCTTTAAAGCTTATATTTACCTCATCTTCACAACGTCATCATACAAGATGGACTAAATACCTCATTTCTCGCATGGATGCAATTATCACTACTAGTGAAAAATCATCCCTATATATTAAACGCCCTAGTACTATTATCATGCACGGTATTGATACAGAACGATTTCATCCTATTAGTAATAAAAGAGAAGCACGGCGCCAGATAAAAATATTGGAAGACACAAAGATAATAGGTTGTTTCGGACGTATTCGTAAAAAAAAAGGAACAGGTTTATTTGTTGATTGCATGATCAATATACTCCCAACTAATCCAGGATGGATAGCTGTAATTATAGGGAGAACAACTTTTAAAAATTATTTTTTCAAAAAAAATCTCCAAAAACGCATATATGAAGCTGGATTGGAAAAAAGAATACTATTAATAAACGAACAACCTTCTATAGAAAAATGGTATCGTGCATTGAATATTTTTGTAGCCCCAAATTTGCATGAAGGATTCGGGTTAACTCCCTTAGAGGCAATGGCGAGTGGAATTCCAGTAGTAGCATCTGATGTCGGTGTATTTAGAGAATTACTAGATCCAGAAAATGAAAAAGCTGGAGTCATTTTTCAAACTGGGAATATCAATGAACTTGAAAAATCCGTCTTATACTTCATGAATTCAGAAAATATAATGTCAGATACTGGCAATAGAGGAAGAGAACGTGCAGTTAAAAATTTTCACATTTCCAAAGAAGCTTCTGAAATAGGCAAAGTATATGATCATTTTTTAAAAAAACAATAAAAAGTATTTGTCTTTAAATCTTGATTTAAATATCAAAGATAAGCTTATACACCGCTTAGTCCATCTTCCCCTATATAAACAATTCGTAACATATTAGTTGAACCAGGTGTTCCTAAAGGTAAACCTGCAGAAATAATTATACGATCTCCTGGTTTCCCGAATCCTTGTTCCACAACAATACGACAAGCACGATTGATCATATCATCAAAATCAGAAGCATCTTCAGTTACCACACAATTAATTCCCCAAACAAGAGACAATCTACGCGCCGTCTGAATCACTGGAGACAAAGCTATTATTTCTTGTTTTGGACGTTCTCTTGCAGCTCTTAATCCCGTTTCTCCAGAAGCCGTATAACAAACAATAGCAGACAACCGTAAAGTTTCTGCTATTTGACGTGCAGCTGATGATATAACATCTGCCCCTGTTTTATTAGGTTCAATTCTACGAAGAGATCTCATCTCCAACCAACTTGGATCTTTTTCAGCGGAAGATGCAACTAATGACATAGTCTTTACGGCATCAACAGGATAAGATCCTGAAGCAGTTTCTGCTGATAGCATAATAGCGTCAGCCTCTTCGAAAACAGCAGTAGCTACATCCGAAACTTCGGCACGCGTCGGAACGGGAGATTTTACCATAGATTCAAGCATCTGGGTTGCTATAACAATTGGCTTTCCTAATTGACGCGCTATACTAATTAGTTTTCTCTGAATGCCAGGAATTGATTCAATCGCCACTTCTACCCCAAGATCTCCACGAGCCACCATCACAGCATCTGATAATTGAATTATTTCTGAAGCACATTCAATAGCATGCGGTTTTTCTATCTTTGACATCAAACCTATTTTCTTATTAGAAATAATTTTACGGATCTCTAATAAATCATCAGCAGATTGAATAAAAGAAAGGGCTATCCAATCTACTTCAGAAGTCTGCAATGCAGCATGAAGATCCTCTTTATCCTTTTGAGTCAATGCCTGAGTTTTTAAGAAAGTATCTGGGAATGAGATTCCTTTACGATCAGAAATAGAAGCGCCAACAATCACTTTACAAATTATAGACCTTTCATCTTTTCCCTGTACAGATAGTTTTATTTTTCCATCATCAATAAATATTCTATCCCCCACCTTGATATGTTCAAAAGTCTCTGGATGTGGGAAATTAACACGATTATGATTTCCAAGAGCACTATTGTTATCCAAAGTAAAAATTTGTCCTTCTTTTAAAGAAGATATAGAATTCTCAAATTTTCCAATACGAAATTTAGGCCCTTGTAAATCTATTAAAATACCAATAGGACGACGCGACTTTAGTTCTACTAATCTAATCTTTTTTATAAGATCACGCATCTTATCATGACTCGTATGACTCATATTGATGCGAAATACATCTGTTCCTTCTTCATGCAAACGACTAATTACATTCTCTGAAAAAGAAGATGGGCCTAACGTGGAAATTATTTTAATCCTACGAATAATTGGCATTTTATCACTCCTTATCCCGCAGAAGGATCAGTTAATTGTACTGTCCAACTTTCATGTTGTCCTGTATCGTATTCGGTAAAACCAACCCTCAAATAACCACGTGCATAGCAATCCTTTATACCAACAATATTAAATTCATCTTGCCCTACACACATTTGAACATTCCCAAGCCATCTCTCACCGTTAGCAACTCCCTCTGCATACAAATAATAGTACCGAGAATCCAAAGCACCCTTTACAATAGTCTCGCAAGTATTACCAGGAATATGCCACCACCCATTTGCCATCCACCCACCTTTTGCTGAAGGATAGCCTATAGCAACACCAATCAAATTTTTAGTGCCATTACAAACTCGGAAACCAGCAAGAGAATCTCTTGAGAAAAAAACCATAAACCCAAAAAAAGAACATATTAGAAAAACACGAAGCATCAAAAAAAATACCTATGCTACAAAAACATATTAATTGCTTATTACTTTCCAAATATCGCAGAACGTAAGAATAAATGTCAACAATGCATAATAACTTGATGTATATATTTTTTAAATAATGAAGACGCTTTTCATCATCTTTATCCACTTTCAATAAGTTGTTAATTTTATAATTATCAAAATATTTTTGTATAATTATCTCCTGAAATGAAATATAAAATTTCTTATTATCCATTGATAAGAGGATTACAATAATCAAACTCTTAAAGAATTAATCATTGCAAATGATGCTTGAAATAAATATTTTCAAGGAACTGCATTGATATTCAGCAGTAGAAACATTAATAAGTAGATACATAAAGAAAATTTTTCGTTTATTAAGAAAATATTCTATCTTTATTTAGGATGAGTAGATTACTAGTTAGCTTCTTTTGATTACTATATTTAGGATTATTGAATACAATGTTTGTATATTTATATCTTTTGAGTTTTACTATTTCTACGAAAGCACAATGCAAATCAGTTTTTTCTCATTAAGAGTAATTGCAGTATGCTGTTGTAAACAGCAGATAATAAGATTATTCCCAGTCAAGAAGTCAAGACGAGTTCCATCATAGTGGAAAAAATTTTTAATGCTCCTCTTGTTCTGTAATGATATTTTATTAAATGAAATTAATTTATATCTCTAGTAATGTCATAAGGGAAAACAGAGCCTTATAAATATGAATACATTTTCACACGAAAAGATATGGGAAGCAATAGATAGGACGGCAAAACGCCATCATCTGACTCCCTCAGGTCTCGCTAGAAAAGCAGGACTAGATCCTACTTCCTTTAATAAATCTAAAAGATTAAGCATAGAAGGACGTAATCGATGGCCTTCGACAGAATCAATTTTTAAGATACTTGAAGCAACGAATGAAACAATTTACCAATTTCTTGATATACCATTTTGTAATGGAGAAAATATTGAAAAACAAGAAAAGGAAATTCCTCTCTTAAATTTTCCACCAAGTGGATCTAGTGGTTTTTTTGATAGCGGAGGATTTCCTACTGGAAACAAATGGAATACCGTGGGAATTCCTGAAATCAAATCCCCACATAGCGGGATATATGCGATTCAAATACAAGATACTAGTGTTACCTTTGTACAGGAAAGGAGATATATTAATTTTGAATGCTGCTATACAGGTAAATTGTGGTGATAGGATATTGATAAAACCCCGTTCCGGTGATATATCGGCTAAGGTATTAATAAATAGGAGAGGGAGATCAATAGATCTTATGTCTCTAAACTGTTGTTATCCCGTAGATACAATCGAAATGTCTGATATAGAATGGATCGCTAGGATACTGTGGTCAAGCCAATAACCAATTACATGTTGTATGTATTATAAATTACATTTAAGAATCGATAATAAAGCACTCTAGATTATTAATCCACAAAATTATAAAGATATTCGAAACTATATATAGTTTAGTGATGGTTTTATGTTCATTTAATACTTAATAAAAAGAGGTAAAAAAATAATGAATGCTGAATCTAAGAACAATTACTCCAGCACGTTGTACTTACCTAAAACTAATTTCCCCATGAGGGGGAAATTACCGCAAAAAGAATTAGAATTAATTGCTTATTGGCAAAATATTAAGTTATTTGACAAACTACGTAAGAGCTCAGTAAAACGCAGAAATTTTACATTACACGATGGACCTCCTTATGCTAATGGACATACTCACATAGGACATGCATTAAATAAGGTATTAAAAGATGTGGTAATTCGCTCGTTTCAAATGAGAAATTTTAATGCTTGTTTCGTCCCAGGATGGGATTGCCATGGCCTTCCCATTGAATGGAAAGTAGAAAATGAATACATAAAAAACGGCAAAAGCAAAGACGAAATTCCTGTTAATGTATTCCGCCAAGCATGTCGTGATTCTGCTAGTAATTGGGTTGAAGTTCAATCAAAGGAATTTGAAAGACTTGGAGTTATAGGAGATTTTAGAAATCCTTATACTACCATGACAACAGAATCTGAGGCTCAAATAGCATCGGAGCTTTTAAAAATTGCAGAATCTAATCAAATATATCGTGGCATCAAGCCTATTATGTGGTCAATAGCAGAACGTACCACATTAGCAGAGGCTGAAATTGAATATCATGATGTTGATAGTGATTCAATAATATTAGGATTTCCTATAAAATTATCTGCGGATTATTTAAGTGATGCACAAGTTTTAATATGGACAACTACACCTTGGACAATCCCAGGTAATAGAGCTATCGCATTTTCGTCAAACCATCAATATGGCCTATATAAAGTAACCTCTTTTTCCGAGAAACATAATTTCGATACAAAAAAGAAAATGGTGATTTCTAATAATCTTGCGCATAACATAGCAAGTCAAATTAATATAAGCATTGAATTAATTTGCGACGTAAAAGCTGAAGATCTATCTCAAATAATTTGTTCACATCCTTTAGAAAAACTTGGTTATAATTTTCCCGTACCCTTAATTGATGCTGAATACGTAGCGAATAATTGCGGAACAGGATTTGTTCACGTAGCACCTGGTCATGGAATAGAAGATTTTTCCGCATGGAATGCAGCAAAAAAAATACTTCAAGATTGCTCTATAGATACAAGAGTTCCCTGCACTGTAAATGAAAAGGGATTCTATACCAAAGAAGCTCCAGGATTTACGAAAGTACGCGTCTTAGATGATTTGGGAGAAAAGGGAGATGCTAATGAGGCTATTATTTCTTCCTTAATTAATGCTAATATGCTCTTAAATCGTAGTATCATAAGACATGCATACCCCCATTCTTGGAGATCAAAGAAACCTATAATTTTCATAACTACATCCCAATGGTTTATTCACATGGATAAAACTCTTGAAGATGGAAATACATTACGATCTCGTGCACTTGCAGAAATAGAAAAAATAAGATTTTATCCATCATCAGGCAAAAAACGCCTGCAATCTATGATTGAGCAACGCCCTGATTGGCTCCTATCACGCCAGAGAAGCTGGGGAGTACCTATCTGTTTATTTTACAATAAGAAAGGTGAAATACTTATAGATAAAGCAGTCAATGAGCGTATTATAAAAACTTTTCAAAACAAGGGATCAGATGCATGGTTTGATAAAAATATGCGTGACTTCTTCCTTGGAAAGAGAGCTAATGAACCTTGGATACAGTCAAAAGACATATTAGATGTATGGTTTGATTCTGCTTGCACACATACCATGGTTATTGAAAAAAAACCAACATTATCCTGGCCAGCAGACGTGTATTTAGAAGGATCAGATCAACACCGCGGATGGTTTCAGCACTCATTATTGGAGAGCTGTGCGACACGTGGATCTACGCCTTTTACGTCTCTCATAACCCATGGTTTTGCTGTCGATGAAAATGGCGAAAAGATGTCGAAATCCAAAGGAAATGTAATATTCCCCAAGGAAATAATTTCAGAATACGGTGCCGATATATTAAGATTTTGGGTAGTCAATTCTGATTACCATGATGATCAACGTCTCGGGAAAAACATACTTCAAACCAATATCGACGCATATCGAAAACTACGCAATACAATTCGTTGGATGTTAGGAATTCTTGAGCACGATACAAGAAATGAGCCGTCTATTAATGACATGCCCTCACTTGAACGGTTTATGCTTCATCGTATAACCGAAATTGATAAATCAATACGAGAATCCTATGATGCATTTAATTTTAAGGCAGTCGTTCGTCATATTACAAATTTTGCTAATTTAGAACTTTCTGCTTTTTATTTTGATATCAGAAAAGACTCTCTTTATTGCGATTGCCCTTCTAGCCTGAGACGTCTTTCAAGCATTGCAGTAATAAAAAAAATATGTAGATTATTGATAATTTGGATCGCGCCTATACTGCCGTTTACAGCTGAAGAAGCATGGCTTTCCTTAGATTCAAATGCTATATCAGTACATCTTGAACAGTTTCCCATAATCCCGACTGAATGGCACGATATTCAACTTTATAAACAATGGGAAAAAATACTTCAATTACGCAAAGTAGTCACAAGCGCTTTAGAAGTAGAACGAAAATTAAAACATGTTGGTTCGTCTTTGGAAACCGCTCCCACTATATACATCACAGATTCATCACTTATATCAAATATTGAAGGACAAAATATTGCCGAAATCTGTATAACTTCAGATGTAACAATCATTAATAACGAAGGCCCTACGGATGCATTTCGCCTTCCTGATATTCCTAATATTAGTGTAAAATGCTCAAAAGCAGAAGGGAAGAAATGTGCTCGATCATGGCGTATTACTAAAGATGTAGGATCCGACCCAGCATATCCAGACGTATCTTCCCGTGATGCGATTGCATTACATGAATTAGGATATCCTAAAAGGAAAAACATTTGATAATTATTACATGTTTTTACTAATGGAAAAAACATTTTTATTTTATGTTTATAACAGCAATTAATACTGCATGATTTAGCTGAAAATAAATATATTCCGATATATTAAAACGTAAAATATTTCTGTACTTTGTTTCGCATTCTAGTGAAACAATAATGTAAATAAAACATATATTTTAAAAAACAAATAGTATAATTTAGATATTCATATAATTTTTTATGATAATATTTATTATAATTATAAATTATTATTTTACCTTATATTTAAAACAAGTATTAATTTATCTTTATAAAAAGTAAACACTTTATATATAATTGTTAAACCATAAATATAAAATAAGATATACTTATTATAAAATATGAATACAATATAGTTATAATTTATTTCAAAATATTATTTTATATTTAAAGGAATTATTACTATGATTATTTCAGAAATTAATAACAATAATAAACTATCATTTATTAAAAAAGAGGGGAATATTAAAAATGATATACAAAAGAGAGAAGCGGTTACAGATATCAATACCGTAAATAACGCCCCTACTCAATCAAAATCTTTTTTTGAAAAAGCATTAGAAGGTACAAAAGAAACGGCAATAAGCATGATTCCAGTGTATGGAACCATCCGAGAATTTAAAAAAGGAAATTATGGATGGGGCGCATTAAGCCTTGTAACCGATGTAGCAATGTTATTACCATTCGTAGGATATGGCTCAAAGATAGCAATGGGCTTAGTTCGTGGAGGAAACGCCGCTGCTAAAATAGGAGAAGCTAGCATTGTTGCCGCTAAAGAGGCAGCTATTATAACAAAAGAAGGATCTAACATTGTCCATACAATAGAAGGCAGTGCTTCTGCTATTAAAAATCAATCTACTGTTATAGAAACATCATTTCATGTATTACCAGATAAAAAAACTTTAGAAGAAACCTTCCAGGTTTCTCTCAGAAATACTGAAAATGCAAAATTAGTATCTTCTCCAAATATAGCAGCTAACAGTGCTAGAAATACAGAAGAAGCAGGGGGGAAAATTTTTAATAACATACTAGCGAACGGTATGGAAAATATAGAACATTCGCAAAAATCATTAACAGGACTTATTTCCAAATCAAAAAAAACATTTGAACTTGTATCATTAAATAAAAACAATGAACTTAAAAAAGTAGGAACAAGTCACTACTATGACTTTAGACTTCTAGGTGAAGGTAAAGTTTATAAAAACTTTAAAGATGCAAGTAAAGCAACTACCTTCACGGTAAACGGGCAAAAAATTGCTACTGGTAATTCAGAAAATATGTTAAAAGCACTCAATAAAATGTTTCCTGAAAATTTTAAGACAGTACAACTTATTTCTTCATTTGCACATGAAAATATATTTAAAAAGCCGTTTACAAAAAATTTTTTCAATCTTAAACACGCAGAATCTTACCAATTAGCTAATCCAAAGTATCACTATTCCTTCAATGTTATAAATGATAACAAAATAGCTTTTTCTATGAAAGATATAGGAGATATTGTGGTTAAAAACTCAAGCGTTAAGGGTGAGTATAATAATTATATGATTAGAGCAGATGGATTTATTTACAAAGACAAGCCTGCTGTACTTGCTTTCTCATACAACGTAAATTGATGATGTAAATCATTATACTATTAAATAGAATAAAGGAATGAACTTTTTAAAAAAATATATTTTTTATAATTTCACTCCTTTATATACAGCCAATAAGTAATAATTATAAAATAAGTTATACTTTTCAGTAATATTTAAATGTAATTTATTTCAAAATATTATTTTATATTTAAAGGAATTATCAATATGATTATTTCAGAAATTAATAACAATAATAAACTATCATTTGTTAAAAACGAGGGGAACATTAAAAAGGATATACAAAAGAGAGCAGCGGTTAAAGAAATAAACCCCGTAAATAACGCCCCTACTCAATCAAAATCTTTTTTTGACAAAGCATTAGAATGTACAAAAGAAACGGCAATAAGCATGATTCCAATTTATGGAACCTACCGAGAATTTAAAAAAGGAAATTATGGATGGGGTGCATTAAGCCTTGTGACCGATGTAGCAATGTTGTTACCATTTGTAGGATATGGCTCAAAGGTAGCAATGGGCTTAGTTCGTGGAGGAAACGCCGCTGCTAAAATAGGAGAAGCTAGCATTGTTGCCGCTAAAGAGGCAGCTATTATAACAAAAGAAGGATCTAAAGTTGCCCATATCTTATCATCAAGCTCTAATATCATAAAAAGTGAAGCTAATACTTTAGAAGCATCAGCTACTATGTTAATAAAAGATGAAAAATTTGTCGAAGAAACCAGCAGTATTTCTAAAAGTACTATTGAAGATATAACATCAACATATTCTCCAAATATAGCCGCTAGTGAAGGAAACTTATTAGAAAAAAACATTATTGAAAAAGAAAAGAAATTTTTCCAAACCGTTAACGGTCAAGTTACAAAAGTTAATGAAAAAGTTATACAAAAAACTGTTGATAAAATGTTAGAAAAATCAGATCCTGCGTTAGAATCTGTTTATAAAGAGGGAAAAAAAGTTGCAAGCGTATTGAAAGAAAAGTCATTTGTAAAGAAAATGATAAGATATGCAAAAGAGATTGATAAAAAAATTACCTTACAAGACAAATGGGTTTCTTTTGATAAATTGGCTGGTGAATTTAAAACTGTTCAATTATCTGATCAATCTTTATTCAAAAATTTCCAAATGTTAGGTGGCAAATCTATAGATAAACAGTTCTTACTTGATATCAACCGTGCTTCATATACTTTCAACGGGCAAAAAATTCCAAGAGATGCTTCAAAACAAGCAATACAGAAAATTTTTGATCTATTTCCTGGAAAACAACTTAAACAACTTAAACTTATCAGCGCTTATGCCAATCAATCTATTTTCGCTGAATCCATGGTCGAATTATCTATGGCAATGCCTAAATTCTTGAACTATGCATCAAAGGATGGAATTAGTAGTTTTTCAGCTAAAGTTTTAAAAAATGGAGAAATTAGTTTCGTTGCTACGCATACCGCTAAATTGGAAAATATATCTGAAACATTACATAAGCCCTTTAAAGAATATGGACTTAAAATATCAGGGATATTATCTACAGAGTATGAAACAAAACTAGAACGTCAATTTTATTTAAAATAGAACATATAAGCCATATTTAATTGTTAAATATGGCTTATTAATCTTCAGTTAGTAAAAATATTTTATTACCTTTTTACATCTCAAGACAATAATACTCAGACCATCAAATAACTTAATACAATAATTTTCATAAAAAAACACTTGCATTATAAAATAAATTATTTTTTATATTTTATGTATAATTGTTAATATTCTTTCTATTTAAAATAGCACTAAATAGTTCATTGTCAGATTCAAAAAAATATTAATAAACGAATCCCTAGGACAATCTGAAGTTTTTCGTGATAAACTATATATCTTTTGATTGAATATTTTTTGAACAAAGTATAAAAGATTTATACGTATGTGATACAAGATAGAGACATGATTAGATCATTATCTATGATTAAATCTTAAATAATTACAATGAATAATTTGTATTACTTATAAGTATAATTTATGAATATCAAAAGGGTCTTTGTAAATCTTGATTCCAAAGATAGTAAATATGATCTTTTATAATATAATGAAAAAATTATCAGGCTGATTATATGAGTAGCAAAGTTCGACAATTCGATACTGAATTTCCTTTTACAAATTATATAAGCTATTCAATCATAAACATACCTATAGTATTTTTAGGGTTTGTTTTATTTATTCTATCTACAATATTTATTGTTTTTAGGAATTCTCTAGATAATAATATAGTTTTTGGATTACTTGTTCTTCTTGTTTTAGTTGGAATAATATTATTATTACTCCTAGTAGTTAGCACTATCGATATGACAATAAAACCTAATATTCCTATTGAAACTGTCTTTATGGATAGCGAACCCGAAGGAATACTTATTACGAATGAACGTGGATATGTAATATATGCAAATGATGCATATCATAATCTTACTAATGTTGTTTGGAATAAAAGAATTAAATCATTAGAAAGTATTCTATCCCACAATCAAGAAGCTAGCGAAGCACTTTATCGTCTTATCAATAGATTGCACTTGAAAAAAGAGGGAAGTGAAGAATTTCGTTTGATGCAACCTTTAAACAACAATTCTCAAGAGTCTAAACCTCATTGGTATCGTCTTAAAGCACGAATCTTATCATTTTCATCAAATAAAGAAAAGCTTTTATATGCATGGCGTATCACTGATATTACTTCTGAACGGAAGGATCAAGAAAAGTTTTTTCGAGAATTACAAAATGCTATAGATTATCTTGATCATTCTCCTGTCGGATTTATGTCCGCTGATCATCAAGGAAAACTTTTGTATATTAATGCTACCCTTGCAGAATGGATTGGTATTGATCTTACTACATTTACTCCAAGATCAATATCTATAGGAGATATTATAGCAGGAGAAGGCATAGCTCTTATTCAAGCAGTTAGAACAGAACTTAACCATCAAAAAACTGTTACAATAGATCTAGATCTACGAAGGATAGATAATGGACATGGAATCCCCGTAAAGCTTGTGCACCATATTTTAGCTTC
This sequence comes from Candidatus Liberibacter brunswickensis, assembly GCF_036858155.1. Classification (NCBI taxonomy): domain Bacteria; kingdom Pseudomonadati; phylum Pseudomonadota; class Alphaproteobacteria; order Hyphomicrobiales; family Rhizobiaceae; genus Liberibacter; species Candidatus Liberibacter brunswickensis. The sequence continues at coordinate 87,927 of NZ_JAAEJX010000002.1, forward strand.
CTATGACGATAATCCTGGAGAGAGCCGTACTGTTGTTGTATCTCGTAAAAACTGTGATCCCAAAGATTCATCTGAAACGATAGCAAATATGCGTTTTAACCGCTTTTTCAATAATATACCTATGGCTATTGCTTCTATTGACAGAAAAGGAAGAATTTTGCGTACTAACGCGTATTTTCTGAAGATTTTTCCTAATGCTATAAAAGGTGACGGCACATCTAACGACATATTCTCGATCGTTCATAAAAACGAAAAACTCAAGATTATATCAGCTCTTGATGATGCAAACGATCAAAAAAGTGATATTCCTCCTATTGATTCTCCTCATCCCAAAGATGAAAATCGCCACTTTCGTTTTTATATAAACGCCACACTTGATCCTAGCAAAGAGGCTCCTGAGGAACAAGCTATTTTGTATACTGTTGAAATAACAGAACAAAAAGCCCTAGAAGCTCGCATGGCGCAAACTCAAAAATTAAATGCTGTTGGCACACTTGCTGGGGGAATAGCACATGACTTTAACAATGTGCTCACCGCAATTCTTCTGTCTTCTGACCATTTATTATTACAATCACGCTCCTCAGATGCTAGTTTTGCTGATCTTATGGAGATAAAGCATAATGCCAATCGTGCAGCAATCTTAGTAAGGAAACTTCTTGCATTTTCTAGAAAACAAACTATGTGCCTTACAGTACTAAACCTCTCCGAGGTAATAGGCAATTTACGCATGATGATTCAAAAATTGATTTCCGAGCCTCCACAAGTAAAACTAACTGTGGATTATGAACGTGATTTATGGGATGTTAAAACAGATTTATCTCAATTTGAACAAGTAATAGTCAATCTATGTGTAAATGCTCATCATGCCATAATGCTAAAAGAAGGCGGATCATTGACCATACGTACTCGCAATGTACCAGCGACAGAAATACATAAATTTAATTATTCAGATCTTCCTATCAAAGATATGGTTCTAATAGAAGTAGAAGATACAGGAATAGGAATGTCACCTGATATTGTGGAAAAAATATTTGAGCCATTTTTTACTACCAAAGAAGTCGGAAAAGGAACAGGATTAGGACTTTCAGTGGTTTATGGAATAATACGACAATCTGGTGGATATATATTGCCAGAATCTGAGGTAGGAAAAGGAAGTATATTTCGTATATTTTTACCGCGTCATATTAATACAGAGGATATCAAAGAATCAGATCGTTCACAAAATATATCTATTAAACCGCGTGAAAAACCTGCCGATCTTACAGGAAACTCAGCTGTAGTGTTGCTTGTAGAAGATGAAGATTCTGTCCGACGTGGAAGTAAAAGAATGCTTGAAACACGTGGCTATACAGTTCACGAAGCATGTTCTGGAACAGATGCTATGAAGATTATGGAAAAATTACAAGGTAAAGTAGATATTGTTGTTTCTGATGTAGTAATGCCTGAAATGGATGGACCAACACTACTTCGCGAGTTGAGGAAAAAATATCCTGATTTAAAATTTATCTTTATTTCAGGATATGCAGAAGATGCATTCTCTAAAAATTTACCTAAAGATGCTAAATTTGGGTTTTTATCAAAACCATTTTCGCTAAAACAACTAGCTACATCTGTTCATGAACTTCTAGAATTGGATTCTTAGTATTTTTCTATTATAATAATTCAATATCTTTTTTGATAAGAAAAGTGTCTAAACAATGTATTTAATTTACTTTTTATTATGATTTAAATTATTTTTACAACAAGTGTCTACTAAAAAATATATCCCGAGAAATAACTATTTAATCCTTGTAAAAGATATTAACGTATATAAATTTCATTGAAAATACATATATTTATATCGATATATGTCTATATTATCATCACAATATAAGTGTAATCATTATATAACTGTCTTGAACAGATACAGAAGTATTAGGAATATATTTACAAGAAATTGTCTTAATTAAGAAATCTGTCTTAAAACCGTCTGTAAAATACCACCATTTTTAAGATAACTAATCTCATCAAGAGTATCAATACAGCAAAAAATTGGAATACTCTTATAGATACCATCAGAATAATAAATTTCTAAAGCGAACTCTTGTCGAGGAGAAATTGTTTTTAATCCTCTAATATTGATGATTTCATCGCCTTTAATATTCAAATTTTTCCAAGAATAACCTTTTTCAAAGGCAAACGGAATGACTCCCATTCCTATCAAATTTGATCTATGTATACGTTCAAAAGATTCTGCAATAACAGCCTGTACACCTAATAATTTTGTACCTTTAGCAGCCCAGTCCCTTGAAGAACCATTCCCATATTCAACACCAGCAAACACAACTAAAGGAACTTGCTCTGCCTTATATCTCATAGCAGCATCGTAAATAAACAACTCTTCTTTAGAAGGATAATGGATTGTATAACCGCCTTGTTTCCCTTCTTGTCCGAGCATATAGTTGCGAATTCGTATGTTAGCAAAAGTACCTCGCATCATAACTTCATGGTTGCCTCGCCGAGTACCAAACTGGTTAAAATCATTTTCTTTAACACCTTGTTGACGCAAATAGTTTGCAGCAGAAGAATTTAAAGGAATCGATCCAGCAGGAGAAATATGATCAGTAGTGATTTTATCTCCCAGCAAACATAAAATGCGTGCTTTACAAATATCTGGGATTTCTTTTATATTATCTCTAATATTTTCAAAATAAGGAGGATTACGAACGTAAGTTGATTTTTCATCCCAAGTATAAGTTTCCCTTTCTGGTACTTTAATATTCCACCAATTACTATCACCCTTAAATACATCAGAATATTTTTTCTTAAATAAATCACACGTCACATACTTATCAACAAAACTTTGAATTTCTTTATCTGTTGGCCAAATATCTTTTAAATATACTGGCTTCCCTTGTTGATTTTTTCCTATAGGATCCTTTGTGAGATTTTTCCTAATATTTCCTGCAAGAGCATAAGCAATTACCAAAGGAGGTGATAAAAGATAATTAGCCTCTATATCTGGAGAAATACGACCTTCAAAATTACGGTTTCCAGACAATACTCCAGCTACTACTAATTTTTTCTTATTAATCACTTCGGAAATTTCTTTCCTTAATAATCCAGAATTTCCAATGCAAGTTGTACATCCAAAACCGATAAGATTAAATCCTAATTCATCTAAATATTTTGTAAGTCCCGACTGTAAAAGATATTCATAAGAAACTTGCGATCCTGGAGCACAAGAGGTTTTAACCCATGGCTTAGATCTCAAACCTGCAAGAACTGCATTTCTAGCCAACAAACCCGCTCCTATCATAACAGATGGATTAAAAGTATTCGTACAAGAAGTTATAGAAGCGATTGCTATATCTCCATGTTTTAAATAAAAATTACATCCACTAACAGGATATTTTTCTTCTAATGTATCATATCTTTTATAATATTGATCCATCGAACTTAAAAAGTTAGAAGGAACGTCTCCAAGAGCAATACGAGATTCTGGACGCCTAGGACCTGCAACAGAAGGAGAAACATCTCCAAGATCTAATTTTATCTTCTTTGTAAATATAATTGTTTCATAATCTATTTCTTCACGCCAAATGCCTTGGATTTTAGTATAAGCCTCTACAAGAGCAACACGACTTTCAGAACGTCCAGATAATCTTAAATAATCAATAGTTCTTCTATCAACAGGGAAAAAACCACATGTAGCACCATATTCTGGTGCCATATTTGCTATAGTGGCACGATCTGCAAGCACCATATTTTCAAATCCAGAACCAAAGAACTCAACAAACTTTGATACAACTCCTTCTTTGCGTAATATTTGGACAATAGTCAATACAAGATCAGTTGCGGTCACCCCTTCTTTAAGATTACCAGTTACCTCAAAACCAACGACTTCTGGGAGTAACATCGAGATAGGACATCCTAGCATTGTAGCTTCAGCTTCAATACCTCCTATACCCCAACCTAAAACACCTAAAGCATTAATCATCGTAGTATGACTATCAGTACCAACACAAGTATCAGGATAAGCTATATTCTCTCCATTTTCTTTTTCAACCCAAACTGATTGACCAAGATATTCAAGGTTTATCTGATGACAAATACCTGTTCCAGGAGGAACAACTCGAAAATTCTTAAAAGATTTTTGCCCCCATTTTAAGAAACGATAACGCTCTTCGTTGCGATGATATTCCAAATCTTTATTAAGTTTTATTGCATTCTTATTCCCAGCATGATCCACTATAAGAGAGTGATCTATAACAAGATCAACAGGAACAAGAGGATTAATATTTTGGGGATCTCCATCTAAAATACTAATAGCATCACGCATAGCAGCTAAATCAACTACAGCAGGCACACCTGTAAAATCCTGCATTAATACACGAGCAAAACGATAAGAAATCTCATTCTCAATTGTTCCCTTATTGTCTAACCATTTTACAAATGAATAAATATTTTCTTTAGTAATAGTGTTCCCATCTTCAAATCTTAATAAATTTTCAAGCAAAATCTTCATTGAACACGGAAGGCGAGATATCCCTTGTAATCCATTAGCTTCAGCTTTTGGCAAGCTATAATAAACATAGTCAATTCCTCCAACTGACAGCGTAGAACGACAATTAAAACTGTTTAAGGATTGAGACATCTATTCACACCTTTATAACAAAATACATAGCAAGAACGTAAAATATGAAAAAAAATAATTTTTATATAATGAATACACAAAACAAACAATCAAACTTATTATGTATATTTGTTCAATCATAACATCATTAAATTTTATTTAACCTTATAAGAAATTTATTTATTGTTAAAGATAATAAAAAAGCGACCTACGATTTAGAGGCCGCTTTTAAACGCAAAAGGGACTTATTTATTTAATTTAATCTCTTCTATTCCCCACAAATCTAAGAAGATACATAAAAATATTAATAAAATCCATATAGAGCATTAAAGCACCCATTATAGATTGACGATCCATATAAGAGGAACCATAATTGCCTGAATATGATTCCTTAATTTTTTGAGTATCGTATGCCGTAAGACCAGCAAAAATCAATATACCCATAGTACTTAAAGCCAATTCAACTGCAGAAGAACGTACAAATATATTCACTAAAGAGACTAATATTATTCCCGCTAATCCCATAAGGAAAAAAGATCCAATAGGATTTAAATCCCTGTTTGTTGTATAACCATACAAAGATAAAGAACCAAAAGAAGCTGCAGTAATAAAGAAAGTTTGTAAAATACTTTTATTAGTATAAACCAAAAATATAGCAGAAAGAGATAATCCAATTAGCACAGAATACAAGAAGAATAACATTCTAGCTTTAGACGTACTTAAAGAATGAAGACGAACACTCATAAAGATGACTACAGCAAAAGGAGAAAACATTATTATCCAAGATAAAGGAGATGTATATATAAGCTTTCCAAATTCTGTCAAAACAACACCATTTCTCACAACAAGAGATGCAGAATATACATCTGAAGTAGTCGCAAGACTACTGACTAAAAATGACGTAACACCAGTTATGATAAGCCCAAATGCCATAAGGTTATAAACCTTAATCATATATGCACGCAAACCTTCATCAATTGTGGAATCAAATCCACTCCTAGAGTTCACAACTCTTTGATAATTACGAATATCAGACATTTCGTCCTCCTAAAAAATAAAATCCTTGCATCGAAAACAAGCAACAATGTTAAATTTCTCACATTACTAGAAGATCTTATCATAAACGTAAGAAAAGAAATAAACCCACCATATTGTAAAAAACCAAACACACGTCCAATTATAAATTATAATACTATTTTTGCAAATAAAAATATTACTCGCTGTATCACGATACCATTGAAATAGCACGATGAAATTCTTTAGCCGCAAGTAATGGATCTAAAGCATTTACAATAGGACGAGAAACAACTATATGGTTAGCTCCATATTCAAAGGCTTTTTCTGGAGTCGCAAATCTTTTCTGGCCATGTATTTCACTACTTAGCATCCTAATTCCAGGAGTAACAATTACCATATTATTGCCTACTACTTCTCTTACCATACGTGCTTCTTGAGGAGAACATACTATCCCTCCCATTCCTATCTTACTTGCCTGGATTGCACGCATTTTAACCATTGTAGAAATATTATTTTTATAACCAGATTCTCTAAGATCAAAATCATCCATTGATGTCAATACAGTAACTGCAAGCAAGCAAATACCTCTATCACGAGCAACATCTACAGCTGCACGCATAGTTTGAGGATATGCGTGTACCGTTAACATTACAATTCCCATGTTTGCTATATGCTCAATAGCTGCGACTACAGAACTTTCTATATCAAATAGTTTCATGTCCAAGAATACATTTTTTCCATCTGATATCAAATCACGAGCTAATTCTAATCCTCCTACAAACGACAGATGGTAACCTATTTTATAAAAGGAAACGGTGTCACTTAAAACTGATACAATCCTTTCTGCTTCTTTTACTGTTGGCAGATCAAGACCCACTATAAGACGATTCTTAATTTCAGAACAATCCATATTCAATTCAACATCCATTCACTTAAAAACCTATTAAAAAAATTGATTATTTTATCCCTCTTCAATTATAGTTTTTAACATCAAATTTAGATTTTAATATAATCATTATATCCTCATTGGCATCAAAACATAAAATGCATTCATCTCATTTATCCCTTTAATAAAAGCAGAAGAATTAGAGCCATCCAGCTGAAACACTACTTCTTCATCTGAAATATTGTCAATAATTTCCAATAAATATTTATAATTAAAACAAATATCCATAGGACAATTATTATAATTTACATCCATATTTTCTATTGCTTTTCCCATATCAGGATTATCAACTGTCATACATAGTTTATCAGAAGATAAAGATAATTTTACTGATTGACTCCGAATAGAAGATATTGTTGAAACTCGATCGACAGCATTTCTAAGGTTAATACAATTAACCCGCAATTCTTTACTATTATTATAAGGAATTACATTCTGATAATCAGGGAATTCTCCGTCTATAAGCCTTATATCCATTGAAATAGAACCTATTTCCAAATTAATTCTTGATTCAGAAATGCCGATTTTTACAGTCAAGTTTTTAGAAGAAATAATTCTTTGAATCTCACATACAGCTTTACGAGGCACAATAATACTTGGCATCTTAGCAATCTGATCTGCAACAGCAACCTTAGATACCGCCAAACGATGCCCGTCTGTTGCCACAGCACATAACGTTAAATCTTCCTCATTAATATGAAAAAAAATACCATTTAAGTAGTACCTTATTTCTTCAGTAGCCATAGCAAAGTGCGTACGCTCTATAAGGTTTTTTAAAACAGCAGATTCAAGCTCAAAGGAATACACATAATCTTCTTCTTTTTGACTTGGAAATTCTGATTCTGAAAAAGATTGTAAATAAAATTCTGAATTTCCAGATCTGACTAACAACTGCATTTCATTTTTATTACTATTAGAAAAAGAAATTTGCGAACCATCTGGTAGCTTGCGCACTATATCATATAAAAGATGAGCAGATACGGTAGTAAAACCAGAGACATGAATGCTAGCAGGCATTGCTGCTGTAATTTCAATTTCAGGGCCACTTGCTTTCATTTTCAAAAAATTATCATCTCCCTTTAGAGAAACATGACAAGATACGGGTATAGTATTCTTACGCTCAATAATCCTACAAGCATGACCCAAAGTTTCAAGTATATCAGCACGCTCAACAGTAATATCCATTACAACACCAAAATTTCCCTAATGACATCCAAACAATTCATCAATTTATTATAGATGATAATGAAATCATATTTTAACAACACAATAATAGTCAAATAATTATAGATCTTGGTTGAAAATACAAACCAATGAAGCAACATGCTTTATGAAAACAACAAATTGATTTAAAAAAAACAGTTTATCTTAATCCGTAATATCATAAAATAATAATGTTATCATTATTTAGTGATACACTTTAAGCAATCTAGTATAATTGATTCACGATACGATAACAATATACCATATTACAAACTATTTAATAATAAGAGTGATCTCCCATGAAAGAAGATATCTTCTTTAAAAAAAAACCTGAGTATTTTGCTATATCTGATCCTATAATTAATAGCTTACTAGATACAGATTTTTATAAATTGCTAATGTTACAATTAATTTGGAAGTTCTACCCAAATATTAAGGTGACTTTTTCGTTAATTAATCGCCAAAAAAAGTTTTACTTATCAGATAAAATAGATGAATATGAGTTGCGTACTCAACTAGATCATGCCCGATCTTTACGTATAACAAAAAAAGAGAGAAAATGGCTTACTGATAATGTTTTTTATGGGAAAAAACATATTTTTGAATCAAAATTTCTAGAATGGCTTTCTAATTTTCAACTTCCAGAATATGATCTTTCGCATAAACAAGGACAATATATTCTTAAATTCCATGGATTATGGAAAGATGTAACCTTATGGGAAATTCCCTCTTTAATTATAATAAGCACACTTTATTCTCGTGCAAATATTAACTCAATAAGTCCTTCTTCTATAGATTTGATGTACTCCCAAGCGAAAAAAAAACTCTGTTCTAAGATTGTAAAATTAAAAGATTGCTTTGGATTAAAGATAGCTGATTTTGGAACTCGTCGTCGACATTCTCTAATATGGCAAAAATGGTGCATAGAAGCTTTACAAGAAGGCCTCAAAGATTCATTCCTTGGAACTTCTAATGCTATGCTTGCAATGAATTATAAAATTAATGCAATCGGAACTAGTGCGCATGAACTGCCTATGGTATCTGCAGCGATAGCATCAACAGATATAGATATCCAGAATGCCCCTTATCAAATGATGAAAAAATGGAATACTTTATATGATGATAATCTACTTATAGCATTATCAGATTCTTTCGGAACTGATTTTTTTTTGGCCAATGCTCCTTCTTGGATAGCAAAGTGGAAAGGTTTTCGTCATGATAGTGCATCTCCCATTGAAGGAGGAGAAAAAATTATTAATTGGTGGGAAAAGATGCGTTGTAATCCAAAAAACAAACTATTGGTTTTCTCTGATAGTCTTGATGTTAATTCAATCATTAATATTTATAAACACTTCGAAAACCGAGTGCAAATGATTTTTGGATGGGGAACAAATCTAACAAATGATTTTGATGGCTGCATACCTCATAAACATTCACAAACAGGAAAATTACAAATTGTATGCAAAGTAATTAGGGCAAATAACAAACATGTCGTCAAATTATCAGATGATCCAGATAAAACAACAGGGAATATCAATGAAATTAAACGTTATCTAAAACTATTCGAAATGAAAAAAAATAAAACGTTTTTTTTATAATATATTCCAAATCTATGATTAATAAGATTTTATTTATCCTTCGTATTCTTTAACTACTTTCCTTATAGAAGATATTTCCCAATAAATTATTCCCAAATAAAATAATAGGATTATATTTATAATTGGTATTACTTCTGGTGTTGATAAATAAAATGTTATGTGAACTGGAATAGGAATATAAAAATTATAACAAATGTATTTGATCTTATTTTAAAAAACAAATTACATTTGATTTTACCAAAATAAACATATTAATCTAGTACAAACTGGCGGACAGAGAGGGGGTGTAATCAAATTCATAACTACTTGATTTTACACGATTTTTTATATAATTAGGCCTCACCTTTTAATAGGTGCGACCGACCCACTATTTTTAATCAATTAAAAATTAAATTCCCTCGGTTCCTTTACTCAGATAAGTGAATCATACATGATACCGACAACTTAATGTTGCATTTTTTTTGTACAATGGAAGGTAAATATGAAACGCATTTCTACTTTAGGATTATTATTTGTTTTTCTTGGATTAGCGATAAATCCTGCTCTTGCACGTAAACCCAACTACTACAAAACTCGTTCTTATAAGAGTAAGAGTATTCATGTAAAAGGTTACTGTAAACGCAACGGAACGTGTGTCAAAGACTATTGGAGAAGCCCCCCGCAAAAATATTAATCCTTTTTAGTTTTGTGTTAGGGGGGGGATAGCGAAAAAGCATGCATGACAGGATAGCAATAATATATGGAATAATATTATCCTTTTTAAGTAGTTTGTGTGTAGGTATGCCAGAGGAGGATTATGATGCGAAGAAAGATGATATAGTACCTCTTACTCTTGGCGTCATATTGTTTGGATTTGGGGGGTGAGCAACAAACCCAAATGTAACATATTGACAGGTGCTGCTCTTGGATTGCTTCCTAGGCTTTGTTGGGTATCGTGGATAACGCCGAGCGGCGTTCGTACTGTTATTACTACGGTTATTATTACAGTATCTATAATAGGAGTATTATATGTAATAGACATGCTGGGCAGAAGAAGCTAACACCGTCTCTTCTGAACTATTTTATCTGTATACCAGAAACCTAGTATACAAGCGATAATCTCTTGTTCAAAAGAGCTCAATATTGAAAGGGGGCTTTTATCAAATATGCCCTCTTTCACATGCCACCAAACTAATAACGGATAAACAATAATCCAAAAAACAGTTGTAAATGGTCGTATTAAAGCATTAACTCCATCTATCCACTTAATACCACTTTTGGCTTGTTGAGCTTTTACACGAGCTAATTTAATAGGTTGATCAGCCTTTAACTCTTCAATCCCGTATTTAATCTCTTCTAGATCTAACTGAGTTGAATTGTTCAATTTAGCCATTTCTAATTTCATCTTATCATATTCTATTGAACGTCTTTGCATAAGATGTTCAAATACAACATCTACTATTTTCTCAAAAGTAGAAGGGATAAAACGAAGTAAAAATCTGAATATTCCACCAGTTATAAAAGACGATATCATTGTTTCAACCATCCTTTAACATTTTGAAAAAAGTATATTATAGCACCTCCAGCAGTGACTAAGCCACCAAATACTTTAATAAATGCACCTATACCTTTAGCAGTATTAAGAATATATAAAATCTCATCTATACCTTTCTTAATACTATCAAATTTGGTATTTAA